>CAVABC010000114.1:0-8796 GCA_963586665.1 Acutalibacteraceae bacterium | reverse complement strand
TTTGTAAGTAGAACGGACAACATAGATGATATGGTTGGGCTTATAGAAAAGAAAGTGACCAGAGAGCTGAAAAGGGAATTTGATAATGTGGAATTCTATGAGGAAGATATGGTTTCTGTGTTGGAAGAAATATATGCCCAGACAGGTAGTAAATTTGTATTTGTTATAGATGAGTGGGATTGTGTATTTCGAATAAATCAAAATGAAAATGGTTCATATAAAGTATACCTGGATTTTTTAAGAGATATGCTTAAAAATCAGCCGTATGTTGTGCTTGCATATATGACAGGTATTCTTCCAATCAAAAAATATGGCGAACATTCGGCTCTAAATATGTTTAACGAATATTCCATGACAAATCAGCAGGAACTTGCTGAATTTACAGGATTTACAGAGGAAGAGGTTAAGAAGTTGTGTGTACGGTATGATATGCCATATGACAAAATGAAGCAGTGGTATGACGGATACGATTTAAAAGGTGTACACGTATATAATCCACGTTCTGTTGTTATGTCTCTATTGGGACATGATTTTGACAGTTATTGGACAAAAACAGAGACATATGAGGCTTTAAAAAAATATATACAGCTTGATATGTACAATTTAAAAGAACTGGTCACGAGGCTGATTGCGGGAGAGTGTGTTCCGGTTAACACCAATAAATTCCAAAACGATATGACAACACTTGAGAGTGCAGACGATGTTTTGACTTTGCTTATTCATTTAGGGTATTTAACATATGACTTTTATAACGAAACAGTATCGATACCTAATCAGGAAGTGCAGAAAGAATTTATCAACTGTATAGAGGATGGCGGCTGGGAGCCGGTAATGGATGCTATCAGGAGTTCGGATGAACTTTTATCGGCTACATTGGAGGGTGATGAGAAAAGGGTAGCAGAAATGATAGAGCAGGCTCATCAGGAGAACACATCAATTCTTAAATACAATGATGAGAATGCACTTGCATGTGTGATATCACTTGCATATTATTCTGCCAAAAAGGATTATTGTATCTATAGAGAGCTGGCAGGCGGCAAAGGATATGCAGATATGGTTTTTGTACCAAGAAAAGGTGTGGATAAGCCTGCAATGATTGTAGAGTTAAAGTGGAATAAGTCTGCTGAAACAGCAATAGAACAGATAAATGACAGACAGTATATGGAAAGTCTGAAAGATTATACCGGTAAAGTAATGTTGGTTGGTATAAATTATGATGCTGACAAGGATGGAAATGGCGAATATAAGAAGCATACGTGCAGGATAACTACATTTTTTAAGTAACCTCAAAAATTAAGTTGAAAAATTTACAAATAGTACTTGAATACTAGAAAACATGTGTATATAATGTGTGAACGAGGTTTTGAAAATTACTTGGTTCACACATTTTATTTTTGCCAAAAGGTAAATTGTGTGCAGTTTTATTATGACTTGGAGAAGGAGATACACACATGAAAACGGATATGACCAAAGGTAATCCAATGAAGATCATTCTGCTGTTCTCGATCCCTGTTCTTATGGGAAACCTGTTTCAGCAGTTTTACAATATGGTTGACACGATCATAGTCGGTCAGTATCTTGGATCGGACGCACTTGCTGCGGTTGGTTCTACAGGATGTCTGATGTTTCTGGTGCTGGGGTTTGCAAACGGAATCGCACAGGGATTTGGTGTTATGGTCAGCCATGCATTCGGGGCGAAAAACGAAAAGCTGCTCAAGCATTACGTTGCGCTGGCTATCATACTGACAGTGATAGTCTCTGCGGTGCTTACGATACCGACAGTGCTGGCGTCAAAGCAGTTTCTTATATGGATGAACACACCGGACAATATTCTGGATATGGCGGATGCATATATCAAGGTCATTTTTGCAGGAATTTTCTGTACCATGTCCTACAATGTGGCATCAGGACTTCTGCGAAGCATAGGTGACAGTAGGACACCGCTGTATTTCCTTATTTTTTCATCGGTGCTTAATATAATACTCGATGTATTTTTTATCGTGGTGGTGAAAGCCGGAACGGCAGGAGCTGCGTATGCCACAGTTATATCACAGGGATTGTCGGCATTACTTTCATTTATCGTGATGTTTAAAAAATACGATATATTGCGCACGAGCAGGTCTGATTACTACATGGATTTAAACGGAATCGGTCACATGCTCTATATAGGAATTCAGATGGCACTCAATTATTCGATCACTGCTATCGGAACGATGATCTTCCAGGCATCGGTAAATGTATTTGGGTCACAGGTGGTTGCGGCATTCACCGCAGCGTCAAAGGTAAATAACATTGCGACACAGACCATGCCGACTCTCGGAACTGCCGCTGCTACTTACTGTGGACAGAACCTTGGAGCTGGAAAATATGACCGTATTTTCAAGGGAATGAAATCATGCTTCTGGATCTGCATAGGCTGTGCTGTTCTGGCAGCAGTCATAAACTGTTTTGTCGGACCTCACATGATAAGCTGGTTTATCACATCACCTACGGCTGCCGACATGGATTATGCCATGAGATATCTGCGCATTGCGAGCGTATTTATGCTGCCGCTGGCTTGGATTTTTGCCTACAGAAACGGATTGCAGGGATTAAACCGCGGACTTGTGCCGATGCTTAGCGGAGTGATGGAGCTTGCTGCGAGAGTTATCGCAATAGCGATACTTGCAAAGCCTTTCGGCTACACAGGTGTGTGTTTCGCAGATCCGGCTGCATGGCTTTCGACAGGTGTGCTTCTCATCGTGACATACTTCATATGGGAGTGGCGCACGAAGAAGCAGATTGAATAATATTGAATATTTAAATTTCAAAACTCATTTTAAATGAAAAGCGGTCACCTCTTGCTCGTACCACAAAGAATTCAACCGGGCCGGATTCGGCTACAGCGAATAGTTCGGTTTGTCTGAGAATTGGCATCTGGACAGGAATATCGAGATATTCTATATCTTCTTTTGTAGGTGGGCATGCCTCGATATTTATTTTCATACATTGTGGGTGTGAAAATCCATATTCTTCGATCAGAATTTTGTTTACGGATGAAAAATGTTCCAGATGTTCACCGAAGTTAGGAACAACCTTGTCAGGAAGATATGAATGACATATTGCAAAAGGAACATCATCGATTTTTCGGACGACTTTTAGGCTGTGAATGAGGTCATCTTCGTGTAGATTGAAGATTTTAGCAAGTGAAGATCCGGCATTCATTGTGGAATATTTAAGAATAGAAGTTTGATAGTTTCTTGTTCCATGATCAAGAATTTCAGAAAAACCCATACCGTTATCATGCTCGAATACGATGGGTTTTGCTTTATGGCTTACAAAAAATCCACGTCCCTGTTCTGAGTATATCAGTCCCTGAGCTGAGAGCTGGGCTAGGGCGACACGCACGGTATTTCTGTTTACATGAAACAGATCTGCAATAGTATTAGCAGAGGGAATTTTATCTCCCTCTGCTAATTTGTTTTTCTTAATATATTGTTTTATATAGGTTACAATAGATAATTGTACATCACTATTTGATGACATGAACCGATTCTCCTTTGGAAAGTGCATCATTTATTTTTGCGATTGCATCAGGCAATTCACTCATTTCATTTATAACATAATGTGCACCATTTTCATAGAAGATTTTTGTAACTTCATCCATTTTTGTTTTCAATTCTTCAGGAGAGAGTGCTTCGGCTTCTTCTTTGTGCAGTCCCATTTCATTGCTTCCAAGTACTACACCTATGCTCCAGGCACCGGCATTTACACCTTCTTTTATATCGGATTTTGTATCACCTACTTTTACGATATGTGACATTGGATATACACCAAGCTTTTTGGCATTTTCATACATCATCCATGGATAAGGTCTGCCGCCTGGAAGTCCGTCAGGTGTAAAATAGCAGTCTGGTTCGTATCCCTTTTCCTTAGCTCCTTTTGTGACGATAGCCATCATAGTTTCTGTATATCCGGTTGTGGAGCCGATCTTTAAGCCGGACTCACGCAATTTGGCTACTGTATCTACAACTCCCGGGTTGGGTGTGGTAAATTCAGGAAGAATACTAAGCAGAGATGGCTCAAACTCATGGTACATTGATACGACATCGTCTTCAGTAGGATAAGCACCATATTTATCTTTCCAGGCCTCAGAAATACGTGGCATTTTTGTAAGGGCACGTATGTGATCTATCTTTAACATACCCATTGGTTCTCGTGCCTCTGCAAGCGTGATGTCAATTCCGCGGTTTTTAAATACTTTGATAAATACTTCTACAGGTGCAAAACAGCCATAGTCAACAGTTGTACCTGCCCAGTCAAAAATTACAGCTTCGATTTTATTATTCATAGCAATTCCTCCGTTCACAAATTCGATAATATTTATTGGAAACTGTCCCAATTAAAACATGGTGCCAAGTTGGTGTCAACAGGATCAGCTTCAGACAATATCATTTGGAAAATGCGTTTTCAAATGAAAAATTTTTTTGAAAAATATTTGACACCAACTTGGCACCATGTTCTAATTGAGGCAACTTAAACAAAACCGAGCAACAAACAGGAGGAAAATATTATGGAAGTTTTAAAACCAATTAAGAGAAATATATTATTAAATCCGGGACCGGCAACAACAACAGATACCGTAAAATACGCACAGGTTGTTCCTGATATTTGCCCTAGAGAAAAAGAATTCGGAGAGATCATGAAAGAGATTTCTGCTGATCTGCTAAAGATCGTACATGCACCGGCTGATAAATATTCTGCAGTTTTGTTTTGCGGATCAGGAACTATAAACATCGATGTGCTTATGAATTCACTCGTACCTGAAGGAAAGAAAGCACTGGTAATCAACAACGGAGCTTATTCATCGAGAGCAGCAGAGGTATTAAGTTATTACCATATTCCATATGTAGAATGCAAATTCCCATATGACGAGCGTCCGGATCTGGAAGTAGTAGAGGAAACATTAAAGAGTGATCCGGATATAGCAATCGTACATTGCTGCCACAATGAGACAGGAACAGGATTATTAAATCCAATTCGTGAGATTGGTGCCTTAGTACATAAATATGATAAGGTATTTACAGTTGATACAACATCAACGCTTGCAATGCTTCCAATAGATATGGAAAAAGATAATTTGGATTTTGTTATGGCAAGTTCACAGAAAGGTCTTATGGCAATGACAGGTCTTTCATTTATCATAGGAAATACTCAGATAATTGAAAAATCAAAAGAGTATCCAACAAGAAGTTATTACACGAATCTTTATATGCAGTATGATTTCATTAAGAGAACTGGGGAGATGCATTTTACACCACCTGTACAGGTTATCTACTCTGTGCTTCAGGCTATCAAAGAGTACTGGCAGGAAGGTGAGATGGGTAAATATGAGAGACATCTGAGCGTATGGAAAAAGATCCATGAGTGTAAGGATGAACTCGGATTTCAGGATATTATCAAAAGAGAATGGCAGGCAGGACTGGTTGTTTCAATCAAATATCCAAATGATCCAAACTGGGATTTTGAGAAGATACATGATTATTGCTATGAGAGAGGTTTTACAATATATCCGGGAAAGATATCTACAACAGATACCTTCAGATTATGTGCACTTGGTGCGATTACAGAGGATGATATCGTAGATTTTTTCAAGGTATTAAAAGAAGGAATGGAATATTATGGAGTATCTATTCCTGTAAAATATTAAATTAAGCTTGAATGTAAAGTTTGTGTATGCTAAAATTCACAACATAAAATAAATAGTAAAATTAAAACAAAGGCGTTTTGTTCTTAGGAACAGAATGCCTTATTTTTTATAACCGATAAGAATGGAAGGAGTGCTGATTATGCAGGATACTTTTTTAAAAATAGAGGATGTAGGTAAAAAATATGGTAACTTTACAGCTCTTAATAATATTAATATCAGCATCAAAGAAGGCGAATTTGTATGCTTGCTGGGACCTTCCGGATGCGGAAAGACAACATTACTCAGAATTCTGGCAGGACTGGAAAAGCCAACAAGCGGTAAAGTGTACATTCGTGGTGTGGATGCTACAAATATGGCACCGGCAAAGAGAAACTATGGCATTGTTTTTCAGTCTTATGCACTTTTTCCTAATATGACTGTGAAAGATAACATAGCGTTTGGATTAAAAAATAAGAAAGTAAAGAAGGCGGAGATAGATGAGAAAGTTAAACATGCTTTAGAACAGGTAAATCTTGTAGAGCATATCAATAAATATCCGGCACAGCTTTCAGGAGGCCAGCAACAGAGAGTTGCACTGGCAAGAGCACTTGTCTTATCACCTGATTTCCTTTTACTGGATGAGCCATTGTCCGCGTTGGATGCAAAGGTACGTCAGAAAGTAAGAAAAGAAATACGTGAGCTGCAACAAAATCTTGGAATTACAACTATAATGGTAACTCATGATCAGGAAGAGGCTCTTACGATGGCTGATAAGATCATAGTTATGAACAATGCGGTTGTACGACAGATGGGAACACCTATTGAGGTGTATCAAAATCCTAATTCTCCGTTTGTTGCTGATTTTATAGGTTCAATTAATTTTTTCCAGTCGGATATTTCTGAGGATGAGGATAGAAAGCCGGACAACAAAAATCCATATTGGAAAATGAGTGATATTGATGATAATGAGAAACAGAAGGAAACAATGAGAAAAAATCGTTTCCGTGTAAAGGCATGCAGGCCTGAAAATATAGAAATTGTTGATAAAGGTATGCCGGATTCATATAAGGTTATGGTATCTGATATTGAATTTCATGGTTCGGCATTTCGTATATCACTTAGCCTCAGGAAGAAAAAGCAGGCAAATATGTTGGGAAGTGAAGTGATTTTTCTGGATATGCCGACAGAACAGTTTGAAAACTCAGGTCTGAAAAATGGCGATGAGCTGTATATACATTTTAAGGAAGGAAAACTTCTTTACTATAATCTTGATATGGACAGGGAAGTATATAACAAATAAAGGAGGAACAATGTATGAGTAGAGTGAAAACAGCAAAGTTCCAAAATGAGACACCAAGTACGATCGTCCAAAAAGTACTGATCATATTCATGTTTTGTTTTTTCCTGATATTTCTCGTTGTACCAATGATAATGATACTGAGCAAGGTATTTACTGATACAGCAGGAAATTATGTTGGTTTGGAGAATTTTAAAACATATTTTGAAAATCCGCTTTTAAGGCAGTCTATATGGCATTCACTTGTTGTATCGGTTGTGACGGCAGCAGCGAGTACTGGACTTGGACTGTTGTTTGCATATGGAATTACAAGAACAAATATGAAATTAAAGATCGCTTATAAATATCTGGGAATGTTATCATTGTTTCTTCCTACAATGGTACATGGTATGGCACTTGTATATCTGTTCGGAACAAAGGGATTCTTTACAGAGGTACTTGGAATAGATATTGGTCTGTATGGATTTCCGGGTATTATTATGGCAGAGATATTTTATACATTTCCGCAGGCGTTTCTTGTATTGATCATCGCATTGCAGAATGCGGATAACAGACTGTATGAGGCTGCAACGGTTCTCGGAACTGCGCCAATAAAGCGTTTCTTTAAGGTTACGCTGCCTAATATCAGGTATGGACTGATCAATAGTTTTATCGTTTGTTTTACACTTAGCTTTACTGATTTTGGTGCACCTACTGTTGTGGGTGGCAACTATAGTGTACTTGCAACTGATGTTTATCGTCAGGTAATTGGACAGCAGAATATGTCTATGGGAGCTGTAGTAGGTGTATTTCTTACAATTCCTGCATTTATAGCTTTTATTATAGATTCAGTGATGCGTAAGAAGAGCAGCAACGATCAGATGTCAACAAAAGCTGTAGCTTTTGTGCCGGAGCCATCTAAGGTCAGGGATATTATATATCAGATAATCTGTAGTGCAATTATCTTATGCATACTCGGACTTATTGCAAGTGTTGCTATGAGTGCATTTGTAAAGAGATGGCCTACAGATCTTGGATTTACGTTAAAGAATTTTGATTTTGAGGCAAAACTTGTTGGAAGTGGTAGCGCAAGCTTTATAAACAGTTTTAAACTTTCCGGAATGACAGCATTGACAGGTACGGTGATTGTTTTTATTAGTGCATATCTTATAGAAAAAACTGAGGTTTTTGGAAAGCTGAGAGGTTTTTGCAGATTTTTCGCAATGCTTCCAATGGCATTACCGGGACTGGTTCTTGGCCTTTCTTATATTATATTTTTTAATAAGGAATGGATCGATATTCCGTTTTTAGGCATCTCTATAGAAAACAGTTTTCATGGTCTGTATCGGACTATGGCAATTATGATGCTGTGTAACATTGTACATATGTTTTCTGTAACATTTATTACGGCAACAACGTCATTAAAGAAGCTTTCAGGAGAATATGAAGGTGTAGCACAGTCGATGTCTATTCCGTTCTGGAAACTGTTTGCACATGTGACAGTTCCGATGTCTTTGTCAGCAGTATTAGAGATATTTATGTACTATTTTGTAAATTCCATGGTAACAGTTTCTGCAATAGTATTTTTATATACGACTCAGACAAAACCGGCAGCTATCGCAATTCTTAATATGGATGACAATGGTGATTATGCGACAGCGGCAGCTATGTCATTGCTTATATTACTTATAAATATTATTGCAAGGGCAGTTTATGAGATAGTAAATCATTATGTAGAAAAACGTCTGGACAGATGGAAAACCGGAAAAGGTCTGGTGGCTAAAGCGGTTTCTAAATAAAGAAAGAAAAGAGGTAACGATTATGAAGAAGAGATTATTTGTGACAACAATTA
>CAVABC010000113.1:4800-8823 GCA_963586665.1 Acutalibacteraceae bacterium | reverse complement strand
TAAATGGACTTAGCATTAAGAGTTATGATATTAATGAATTAAGAAATAAGATGGGATGTTTTTTTCAAAATGGCGATACATTTGCTTTTGATATTGAAGATAATATTACAGTTATGAATGATGACGTAGACAAATGTTTGTTTTATAAAAGTATCGATCAGGTAGATGCGGGTAATTTTATTGCTAAATTACCTCATAAAGAAAAAACATTCATTTCGAGAGAATTTGCAGAGGATGGTATTGTTTTATCAGGTGGACAAAATCAAAAGATTCTATTGGCAAGAGTGTTTTACAGAAATGCGGATGTATGGTTGCTTGATGAACCATCTGCCTCGTTAGATCCTAAATCTGAAAAAATTCTTTTTGAAAGTCTCGATAAAAAAAGAGATAAAATACTATTATTTGTTTCGCACAGATTATCTAATGTACTTTCAGCTGATAGTATAATTGTACTAAATGAAGGAAAGATTGAAAATGCTGGTACACATGATTACCTGTTGAAGAATTGTCGGAGTTATAAAAAACTTTTTGAATGTCAGGCCAATAAATATATGAGACTTTAATAATTGAGGAAGAAATTTTATGCTGGTGGCAGTAATTGATAGTGGAGTACAATTAGAAAAATGCCTATATTTAAAGACTCTACAATTCGATCTTGAGATAATTAGCGGGAAAATTCAGAAAAGAAAAAATTATGGAACTATTCATGGAACACTGGTTTCAGATCTTATAAAGGCGAACTGTCCAGATGCTGAAATTGGTAGTATAAAAATTATAGGGACAAATAATAATTGTCCAAACGAATACGTTTTAACGGCATTGAAATGGTGTGTTGATAATAACATTAAGTGGATACATATGAGTATTGGAACAACAAATTGGAAGTTTGTAGAACGGTTTGAAGCGATTATAAGAAATTCCAAAGATGTAGTATTTGTAGCGGCAAGAGATAATGAAGGGAATGTGACATTTCCGGCGGATATTCCTGGAGTGTGTGCGATAGAGCGTTTATGGAGTACGACGAAACATAAAAATTTTTTTGAGAGAAAAGAACTAGGCGGATACAGGTTGTTAACAAATTATAGAGAACCAGAATTACTGTCAAAGTACTACGATTCAACAACTTTTTATAGTAACAGTTATCAGGCTGCGATAACATCAGGGAAATTGCTATATAAATATTTAAATGGTAAAAACCTGCTTGATGATGAATTTGTTCCCGTAAATGTTATGGAAGAAAATAAAAATAATAAATTGGAAATTCCTGTAATTGCAATTAGTGGTGCGCTAAATAGTGCGAAGGAGCTTATAAGATATTTTGTCACTAAAGATTATTGTGCTGTCATGTTATATTGTGGAAAAAAAGAAGAAACTCACTTTTTATTTCGAACAGTAGATAAAATAACTCTGAAAGAAATAAAGAATTATATTAGACAGGTATTGTGCGATATTTTATTTGTTTATATTGGGAATGAGTTTAATGATAATTACCAATTTAATTTTGATTATAGCATAGATATAAATTCTGAAAGTGACATTGATGCAGTTTATCGCAATATAATAAGACATTTTAGCTGTGAAAATTAATAGAAGGGGGAGATTAAAATGAAACTTTATAAGAAACGTGAGCTATACGGTTTTTTACTTGTATTGCCATTTTTGATAGGATTCATGTTGTTTTATATTATACCTTTTTTTATAAGTGTAGCGTATACATTTACAAGTGGGATTGGAGGCTTGAAATTTGTAGGATTTGATAACTATGTAGAGGTGGTTGAGAGCTATGCATTCAAGCTTGCAGCGGGAAATACGTTTAAATTTATAGGACTGGGTGTTCCGTCTATTATGATTTGTAGTTTGGTCATAGCATTAGCTATTCATCATTGCGTAGGAAATACTTCTTTCTTTAGGGCTTCATTTTTATATCCGATGGTAGTTCCTATCGGTTCAACAGTTATGTTTTTTCAGATTTTTCTTGCAGAAAAAGGTGTTTTAAATGACATATATACAAAATTAGGACTTCCTGTGAGAAATTGGTTGATGTCGAGTGATGCATTTTGGGTACTTTTGGTACTGTATATATGGAAAAACTGTGGATATAATATAATCCTTTTCCTTACAGGATTGAATACGATTCCAGCGGATTATAAAGAGGAAGCAAATCTTGAGGGATGTTCAACAATGAGATATTTTTGGTATATAGAATCACCTCTTCTTATTCCGAGTTATCTGTTTGTATTTGTTATGTCTGTCATAAATGCCTTTAAGTGTTATAGGGAGGCTTATTTATTAAGTGGACAATATCCAGATAAATCAATATATATGTTACAGCATTTTATGAATAATAATTTTGAAACATTAAACTATCAGAGATTGTCGGTTGCTGCGATCATAATATTTGCTGTTATATTTTTGGTAGTAGGAGTTATGTTTTTCTTGAAAGCCAGAGCGGAAAGGTAGGAAGCCTATGACTAATATAATAAAAAAAATAATACTGACACTGCTTTCATGCCTGGCATTGTTTCCAGTTATATATACCATATGTAATGCTTTTATGGATACCAATGAGATAATGACTTATTATAATGGTATATGGGGAGAGGAAAGTATATTATTCCATATGCTGCCTGACAAAATCTCATTTGCATCTTTTAAATACATACTCAGCGGTACATCGGAATATCTTGTCAGATTTTGGAAATCTATGGCTATAACAACATGTATTGCATTGGGGCAGGTAATAGTATCCTTATTGGCTGGTTTTGGGTTTTCAAAATTTAGATTTCGCGGAAGCAATATTTTGTTTGTAATTATAGTTATCCTGATGATGATGCCGTACCAGGTTACACTTGTCAGTAATTATATAATTTTGGATAAGATTGGTTTAATAGGGAAGTATTCTGCTGTAATTTTGCCAGGAATATTTTCAGCATTCGGTGTTTTTCTCATGAAGCAGTCTATAGATACAATTCCAGATGAATATTTTGAAGCAGCAAAAATAGATGGAGCAGGTATGTTTGCTACAATAAAATGCATTTTGTTTCCTATTATCAAGGGTTCTGCTGCGTCTCTGTTTTTACTTAATTTTATAGATAACTGGAATATGGTAGAACAACCTCTGATATTCCTTGGTGATGTGAGTAAATATCCACTTTCTATATATTTGTCACAGAGCATTACATCAGGAAATGGTGCGATATTTGCATGTGGAGTTCTAGCTATGCTTCCAATTTTTATATTGTATCTTAATTTTGGAAAATGGTTAGAGGAAGGTATTTCTACAACAGCTTTGAAATGATCATCAGGAAAGGAATGTATTATAATGTGGAAGATAAAATCTTTTATCAGCATAGCTATATTGGCAGGATTAGCTGTATGTACTATTTTTTCAAGACAGCAGGAAATAAGGCAGATGCCGGTTGTGAAATTGGGTATACCATCATCAGGCATTATTGATGGGGTTGAATATGAATATGTGGTACCAATATATGTTGTGGATGAAATAGAAAAAGATGATGAAAGTGGAAACTGTACAGCATTGATTTTTGTTCCTAAGGAAAAATCAACAGTTCACGGATTGGAATATATTACAGATGATCTGAATTTCTGCAGCATAGAGGCATATAATGATGAATATGCTGCAATCGGTAGATATGAAGAAAATATGATTATAGGCTCAGATAAACAGATAAGAGCTGGACAGACAGTTATAATTTCAAAATGATATTTTAGTGAATAAAGCAGTGTAAATGTAAAAATTTCCGCTTGCAAAAACTTCTGTTTGTGATAAAATAAATCCTGTCAGATTGATTGACAACAAGCTATTTGAGTAATAATTAATAAATAAAAGCAATGAAAGTGTATAGTAGATCATAGTACTGCGATCAGAGAGAGGATGTCACCGGCTGAAAGCAGCCTCGCGAACAGGCTATTGATTGAAGTTCCCACCGGAGCTGCATGGATGAAATAAAGCAGTAATTCATGACGTTTTATGTACGTTACACATATAATGAGAGTCCATAT
>CAVABC010000113.1:0-4763 GCA_963586665.1 Acutalibacteraceae bacterium | reverse complement strand
TGGAAATCAGGGTGGTATCGCGGAATTTTCGTCCCTGCATAGTTAATAGCTGTGCAGGGGCGTTTTTTAGTGTATAAACAGGGGATGATGAGACATATGGCAATTCAAATTTATTTGAAAATTGACATATGACGAAATCAGACAACGTAACAGAAAACGAGAATTGTAGCTGCGCTAAGCAGCGGGTAAGCCACGTAAGTGGCGAATTCGAGTTTGAGGTTACGTGTTTATACACATCTATTTATAACAGAAAAAATTATGAGGTGAAATTCGATGAGAGACAAAATTCAACAGATCAGAGAAAAAGCACTTGCTGAGATCGACAAGGCAGAAGGTCTTGAGAGATTAAACGATGTGCGTGCTACAATCCTTGGCAAAAAGGGTGAGCTTACAGCAGTCCTTAAGGGCATGAAGGATGTAGCTCCTGAGGATCGTCCAAAGGTAGGTCAGTGGGTAAATGAAACCCGTGAGGCTATCGAGGAGCTTCTCGAGGAGAGAGTAAAGAAATTTGAGGCTGAGGCATTAAAACGCAAATATGAGAGCGAGAAGATAGATGTCACAATGCCTGCAAAGAAACGCGAGAAAGGTAATCTTCATCCTGTAACACAGGTAAAGAACCAGCTTTCTGAGATTTTTACCTCTATGGGATTTGAGGTATATGAGGGAACAGAGATCGAGAACGATTACTACAACTTCACAGCCTTAAATACACCACAGGATCATCCGGCACGTGATATGCAGGATACATTCTATTTATCACCGGAATTTCTGCTCCGTACACAGACATCTGCCGGACAGATCCATGTAATGGAAGCAACGAAACCTCCTATCAAGGTTGTTTCTCCGGGAAAGGTTTTCCGTTCAGATGATGATGCAACACATTCTCCAATGTTTACACAGATGGAAGGACTTGTAGTAGACAAGGGCATCACACTTTGCGACCTCAAAGGTATGTTAGACCAGTTTGTAAAGAGAATTTTTGGAAAGAATGTTACAACTCGTCTGCGTCCTTCATATTTCCCATTCACAGAGCCTTCTGTAGAGGTTGATGTAAGCTGTTTCCAGTGTCACGGAAAAGGCTGCAAACTCTGTAAGGGTACAGGCTGGATAGAGGTACTCGGTGCCGGAGTTGTCAATAAAAAAGTCCTTGAGGGCTGCAACATAGACACAAACGAGTACAGCGGATTTGCATTCGGTATCGGTATCGAGCGTATCGCAATGCTCAAATACGGCATCAACAATATCAAGCTCTTATTTGAGTCAGATCTTCGTGTATTAAAACAGATCGATGACAAATAAATAGATTACAGGAGGCAGAAATTATGTTAACACCACTTAGCTGGTTAAAAGATTATGTAGATATAGATGTAACTCCAAAGGAGTTAGAGGAAAAATTATTCTCATGTGGTTTCGAGGTTGAGGAGTCATATGAGGTTGGAAAAGATATTTCAAATGTAGTAGTTGGTCTTGTGGAGGAATGTGAGCCGATCCCTGAGACACACTTAAGCCTTTGCAGGGTAAATGCAGGGGAGCACGGAACTTTCCAGATCTGCTGCGGTGCAGATAACGTAAAGGCAGGAGGCAAATTCCCACTCGCACTTATCGGTGCAACAGTATATGCCACAGCAAAAGATCACGTTACAATAGAGGGCGTGATGGAGATAAAACAGGGCAAGCTCCGCGGATATGATTCTTTTGGAATGTTATGTTCAGGTGTAGAGCTTGGCTTAAACGAGGATCTTTATCCGGGCGCAGGATACAACGGACTTTTAGTTTTACCGGAGGATGCCGAGGTTGGAGCAGATGTTAAGCCTATCCTTGGTCTTGATGACTGGATCTTTGACATTGCTATCACAGCAAACAGACCTGACTGTCAGTGTATCTACGGTATGGCAAGAGAAGTTGCAGCAGTACTTGGAAAAGAGTTAAAAGAGCCTGCTCTTGATTTTACAGCAGATGATGTAAAGAAAGACAATTTCAAGGTAACAGTTGAGGCACCGGATATCTGCCCTAGATATACAGCGCACTATGTACATGATGTAAAGATCGCAGAGTCACCTGCATGGATGAGAAGACGTCTTGCACTTGTCGGAATCGGATCTATCTCAAATGTGGTAGATATAACTAACTTCATTTTAAAAGAGCTTGGACAGCCAATGCACGCATTTGACTACTCATACCTTGAGGGTGATGAGATCGTTGTAAGACGCGCAAATGACGGAGAGAAGATCGTGACACTAGACGAGAAGGAGTTCGAGCTTAACAACTCAAATCTTGTCATCTGTGACGGAAAGAAAGCTGTTGCACTTGCCGGTATCATGGGAGGTCTTAACTCAGAAATACAGGATACAACAACAGAGGTAATGTTTGAGTCTGCAAAATTTGCAAGAGACAATATCAGAAAGAGTTCCCGTGCTTTAGGACAGGCTTCGGATTCGAGCGCACTTTACTCAAAGGGTGTAAATGAGTACACAACAGCAATGGCTATGAAGAGAGCACTTCACCTTATCGAGGAGCTTGACTGTGGTAAAGTTTCAGCTACACACGTAGAGGTTACAACAGGCAACTCACTTGAGCCAAGAGAGATGAAGGTAAGTATCGCAAAGGTAAACGGAGTTTTAGGTATTGAGGTTCCTACAGAGGATATCATAAGAATACTTACAAACTTAAATTTTGCACCGACAGTAAACGGAGATGAGCTTACACTTATGATCCCTGCATACCGTGAGGATATGGAGGATTATCCGGATGTTGCCGAGGAGGTTATCCGTATGTATGGTTACGATCACGTGATCCCTACATTCATGCCTACAGCAAATGTGACACTCGGAGGACTCAACTTAAGACAGCAGACAGAGCGCAAGTTAAAAGAGACTCTCTGTGCAGCAGGAGCATATGAGGGAATACATTACTCGTTCTTCTCGCCATCAGACTTTGATCTTTTAAGATTACCTGAGGATGCGCCTGAAAGACATGCTATTAAGCTTATCAATCCTATAAATATCGATCTTTCACTTATGAGAACAACACTTGCTTCTGAAATGCTTTACGCTATTTCAAGAAACCAGAAGAAGGGTATCCTCTCAGGAAGAATTTTCGAGCTTGGAAACATCTTTATCGCAAAGGATCTTCCTCTTACAGAGTATCCTGATGAGAGAGAGACACTCTGCGTTGGTATTTTTGGAGAAGAAGAATCATTCTTTACATTAAAGGGCATAGCAGAAAACGTAGCAGATGCGCTTGATATAAGCTTTACTTACAAGGCTGCTGAGAAGACTTTCCTTCATCCATACCAGACAGCAGAAGTATTCTGTGACGGACAGGCTGTAGGATACCTTGGAAAAGTAAGATACGAGGTATGCGATGATCTTGATATGAGAGTGCCTGCTTATGTTATGGAGCTTGATCTCAGAGTACTTTCACAGTGGTATGGCAAGGACAGAGTATTTACTCCAATCTCAAAATTCGATGATGAGAAGAGAGATTTCGCATTTGTTGTAGATAAAGATGTCACCTGTGAGCAGATCGAAAATGGCATCAAAGAGGCATGTGATTATATTTCTGAGGTTACACTTTTCGATGTTTACGAGGGCGTACAGCTTCCTCCAAACAAAAAGAGTATGGCATTCAATGTCGTATTCACACCAAAGGATGAGGAGCTTAAGGCAAAGAAAGTTGAAGGCTTCGTAAAGGATATCCTTGATCATCTTAAGGAGACAGCCGGAATCACACTTCGAGGCTAGGAGAAAAATTATGGACGTAAAAGATTTTGATTACGATCTTCCTGAGGAGCTTATCGCGCAGGACCCTTTAGAGGACCGCTCAAGCTCAAGACTCATGGTGCTTGATAAAAAGACCGGAGAGGTCAGCCACCATGTGTTTAAGGAGATCGTAAACTATTTAAGACAGGGTGACTGTCTGGTGTTAAACAACACTAAAGTCATTCCGGCGCGTCTGTTTGGTGTAAAGGAAGGAACTCTCGCAAAAATAGAGATCCTTCTTTTAAAGCGCAGACAGAATGATGTGTGGGAGACACTTGTAAAACCGGGCAAAAAGGCAAAACCGGGAACAAAGATCATATTCGGTGACGGAATATTAGTCGGTGAAGTCATAGATGTTGTGGAGGATGGAAACAGACTTATACAGTTTACCTATGACGGTATTTTCGAGGAGATACTCGATAAGCTCGGACAGATGCCGCTGCCACCTTACATTACCCACCAGTTAAAGGACAAAAACCGTTATCAGACAGTATATGCCAAATATGACGGTTCTGCGGCAGCACCTACAGCGGGACTTCATTTTACAAAAGAACTGCTTTCTGCCGTAAAGGAAAAGGGTGTCGATATCGCAGAGGTTACACTTCACGTGGGACTTGGCACATTCAGACCTGTAAAGGTGGATAATGTCTTAGATCACCATATGCATTCAGAGTTTTATATGGTATCACAGGAAGCTGCAGACAAGATAAACACTGCAAAGAAAAACGGAGGCAGGATCATATCTGTCGGAACTACAAGCACACGTACACTCGAGTCGGCAGCCGATGAAAATGGTATGTTAAAGGAGTGCAGCGGCTGGACAGATATATTTATCTATCCGGGATATAAGTTTAAGGTTATAGATTGTCTTATAACAAACTTCCATCTGCCGCAGTCCACACTTGTCATGCTCGTATCAGCGTTAGCCGGAAGAGAGCATATACTTGCCGCTTACAAAAAGGCAGTTGAGGAAAAATACAGGTTTTTCAGCTTTGGCGATGC
>CAVABC010000112.1:0-8829 GCA_963586665.1 Acutalibacteraceae bacterium | reverse complement strand
GATATTATGATATGAGGGTCAAAAGGTATTTTGCCCCTCATATCATATAATGGCATTGGAACTATAGAAGAGAGGGAGAACGCAATATGATACATATACTTGTTGTTGATGATGATAAAAACTTAAATCAGACTGTATGCACATATCTCAGTGACTGCGGATTTCAGGCAAAGGGTGTCCTCAGCGCGAATGAGGCATATGATGAAATGTATAACAGTCTGTATGATCTGATCATTTCCGACATTATGATGCCGGAGGTGGATGGCTTTGAATTTGCAGAAAGTGTGCGTCAGGTAAACCGTCACATACCGATATTGTTTATGTCTGCAAAGGACGATCTGCCGTCAAAACGCAAAGGCTTCCAGCTTGGAGTTGATGACTATATGGTAAAGCCGGTTGAGCTTGCAGAGCTTGAAATGCGAGTACGCGCATTGCTCAGGCGGGCAAATATAGAGATGGAGCGCAAACTTACGGTAGGAAATCTTGAGCTGGATGCGGACGGCATGACAGCGGCAATAGACGGAGAGGAAATACCTGTCACAACAAGGGAATTTAACATTCTCTACAAGCTCTTATCTTATCCGAAGAAAACTTTTTCAAGAGCACAGCTTATGGACGAGTTCTGGGGAATAGATTCGGGAACGAGCCTGCGCGCAGTCGATGTGTATGTGACAAAGCTGCGTGATAAATTTTCGGAATGTGATGGATTTGAGATAAAGACAGTCAGAGGATTGGGATACAAGGCGGTGCTTCTATGACAGAGAAAAATATTCCTGAAAACAATGTAAGAGAGAGCCGTTTTCCACCGTCTCTCTTTTTCGTTTATCTGATAGTACTGCTTCTGATGAGTGGAATTCATACCGGACTTATTGTGGGAATGAATGCTCTAAACTGGAGTGATCTGACACAAACAATTATTCCGATTTTGTACTGGTCTGCTGTTGCCGTGGGACTTACTCTTTTTACGAGAAAGCAGATAAAGAGGGTGTATGAAGAACCCATGCATAAGCTGGCGGAGGCTACAAAGAAAGTTGCGGAGGGGGATTTTTCGATTTACATTCCAACACTGCACACCTCGGATAAGCTCGACTATATGGACAAAATGATCGTGGATTTCAATAAGATGGTGGAAGAACTTGGAAGTATCGAAACCTTAAAGACAGATTTCTTTTCAAATGTATCCCATGAAATCAAGACTCCGATAGCCATAATACAAAATAACGCAGAACTTTTGCGCAGCGAAAACCTAAGCAGCGCACAGAAAGAAGAGGCAGATCTGATCTATCATACATCTAAGAGGCTGGTGGATCTGATCAGCAATATTTTAAAGCTGAATAAGCTGGAAAAGCAGTCGATCACGCCTGTTGAGCAAAGCTATGATGTATGTGAACAGCTTGTGCAGTGCGCGATAGCCTATGAACCTGCATGGGAAGAAAAAGGGCTGGATTTTGATGCAGATTTGGAAGATTACGCGCAGATTTCGGCAGATCCTGATCTGATGGAGCTGGTTTGGAACAATCTGTTTTCCAATGCTGTAAAATTTACCGAGCCAGGAGGTTTTATCAGACTAACTGAGAAAACCATAGGAAATGAGATAAGGATTTCCGTGAGTGACAATGGATGCGGCATGACAGAAGAGACAAAGAAACACATATTTGAAAAATTTTATCAGGGCGATACCTCGCATGCAACAGCCGGAAACGGACTTGGTCTGGCACTGGCACTTCGGGTATTGCAGCTTAATAACTACAGGATTGAAGTGGAGAGCAGTCCGGGAGAGGGCAGCACATTTACGGTCATCATTCCTGTAGCAAAAGAGGAGGGATTGTCATAGAAAGTTTTGATTATATGAAAAAAACAGTCGATGAAGAAAGGTGTTCGCACTACATCGACGATTATCAGAAATTCGGATGGAAAATAGATGAAAATATGCATTCTGAAAAAAGCATGGGAAAGGTAACTCTCCACATGAAGCGCGGCAGACATATCATGAATAAAGTCGAACTGACACGCCTGCAGCAGCACTATGAATGCTGCATGGAAGAAATAAATACCCTCGAGTATTCAAAAAGCTCTGTTCCGACCATTGCCTCAATAAGCTGCGGTTTAGTAGGTTGTGTATTTATAGTCGGTTCAGTATTTGCGGTCACAAATACGCCATCGATTATATGGCTTATGGTACTTCTGGCAATCCCGGGTTTTGCGCTGTGGGCGTCTGCATATTTTGTCTACAGGGAGGTTAAAACGCGCAGAACAAAAAAAGTAGAGCCGCTTATCGAGGCAAAATATGATGAAGCTGAGGAAGTATGTGAGAAAGCGTACCGGCTTCTGTAAAAGTTATTTGTTTTTACGATACTGTTTTCTATATGCAGCAGGACTTAGATTATATATGGTATGAAATTGTTTGTAGAAATTCGTACGGTTATTAAAACCAAGCAACAGGGCGATTTCTTCTATGGTGAGGTTGGTTTCCAATAAAAGAGATGCTGCTTTCTGCATGCAAAAAGACATACCATAATAATAGAGGCTCATTCCGGTATATTTTTTACAGATTTTATTAATATAATCTCCTGAATAGTGTAATTCATTCTCAAGGTCTGCACGGGAAATTTTTCCGTTTGTGGTGATCATGATATCTTCCAATTCGTTAAAAAGAGCGTTTTCTTTATCTGATCCAATCTGAACCGGTGTATTTTCAAAATTTTCCGGTTGATTTAAAAGGGAGAGGAGTCTTAAAATCTGACCTTTTATAATTGAGGATGAACCAAGCTTCGGATTTAAAAGCTCTTTGGTCAATTCCTCAAAAATGAAGTGAATATGAGAAATCAGCCATTGCTCATTCTGTTTTGGTATGAAATCAATATACCCTTTTTCTGTTGTATCATTTCGATTAAAAATGTGCGAGAGAAAATTTTCAAAGCCTGTCATATTGTGCTGCCTCTCAATGTCGAAATAGCACAGGGAGAAATCATTAAATAAAGATTCCATAAATGAATCTGAAATATCTAAAAAGACTACACGAAAGTCTGTACTGTGCTCCTCGGTATGAAAGACATTTTTATTTAGCAGGCAACAGCTACCTGTTGTGTATAAATGCCTCTTATTTTCAATTATCTGATAGACTTCGCCGGACAATACAAATAGAAATTCATAATAACCATGTTGATGAAGTTTTGCTTTTTTCAGTTGATCCTGTATCTCTTCTTCTGTCAGTGCCGAATAGAAAAATTCATTTGGAGAGAGTGAAGTCATTGCAAAATAATGTTCAGGATCATTTGGATGAAAAGTGTAAAACTCCAGTTTAAAAGGAGCATCCATATGATATCTCAAAAGTGTACTATCAGTATCAGCCTCTGAAAATGCAGAAGAAAGCTGTCTGATGTCATCAATATTTTGTTCTTTAACATTTGTAAAATAAATCATACAAATCCTCTTTGTTAAAAATATCTGAATACGATACAAAAACCGCAAATTAATACGACATACCGCATTTAAAACAACTAATGTACTATTTATAATAATATCAACAGGTAGACAGAAATGCAAGAATTAGGAGGAAATGTATGGGAAAAGAAAAACAACGGGAAATGTTCTCAAACAAAATTTTTGATTCACGAATACGTTCTGCAAATACAACAAATGCAGAACGATGGCTGGGCTATTTTTTAGGACCGGCTTTTGTAATGACGATGTTCTACATATCAGGACAGACTTATCTTAATATGTTTTACACGGATGTTCTGAAAATGACACCTATAATGGGAGGTATGTTCCTGGTGATGCTGCCTATTATATCAAAAATTATTGATGCCATAACAAACATTATTATGGGGCGTATTGTAGATAAAACAAGATCAAGACAGGGTAAAGCCCGGCCTTGGATTCTTATTTCAGCACCGCTTTTGGTATTATCCGGTATTTTACTTTTTACGGTTCCAACAGGTAACACAACCGTGCAGGTAATCTGGGTTATGCTGAGTTATAACTTTTATTTCAGTATTGCTTTTACTATGTACAATATAAGCCACACCTTGATGGTTCCTCTTTCTACGAGAAACAACAAGCAGAGAGATACACTGGCTATGTTATCATCAATGGGACAGAGTATGCTGCCGGGAACAGTGGTAAGCCTTTTATTCCCTGCATTGATTCTTCCGGTAATAGGAGTAGATCAGGGAAAATGGATTAAAGTCATGGCAGTATTATCTATTTTAATGCTTCCTGCTGTACTGCTTGAGTACTATTTCACAAGAGAGAGAATCACAGAAGAAAATGCAGATAATGCTGAATATGAAACACACACCTTAAAGGAGCAGTTAAAGGCATGTGTTTCAAGCAAATATTGGCTCATGATCATGGCAGTTGCTATACTGTATAACCTTTACAATAATTTTCAGGTAACAAGCACTACCTATTACTGTAACTGGGTTTTGGGAAGCTATAATGATGGAATTACAATGACACTTGTAAATGCTGTCGGACAGGCACCACTTGGATTTGGAATTATACTGCTATGGCCACTTGTAAGGAAGTTTGGTAAGAAAAACGTCATGATTGGCGGCCTTGTACTTGGAATTGCAGGAAGTGTAATCTGTGCAATGAATCCAAGGACTATGGGAATTGTCCTTGCAGGATTAATGCTCAAATCACTTGGAATACTTCCAATCATGTATACACTGTTGTCAATGATCGCAGATGCACTTGACCATGTAGAGTGGATCAATGGTTTCCGTGCAGATGGTTTTTCTGCATCTATTTACAGTATTATTTTAACTGTAACAGCAGGTATCAGCTCTGGTTTATTTAATCTCGGATTGAGTACAACAGGTTATGTGGCACCTCTTTCAGATGGAAGCTATGTAGCACAGTCTGAGAGTGTACAGACATTTTTCATTTGGGGAATTTTTATAATTCCGGCAATTTTCTTTGTTGTTATTGCGTGTGTGCTGTTCTTCTTCCGTGTTGAAAAGGAACTTCCACAGATTAAGGAGGATATTGTAGCGAGACATAAAGCAGAAGCAGAGGCTCGCGGTGAAGTATATGTATCTCCTGAGGAAAAAGCAGCATTAGAGCAGGAAGAAAACGACCGTATCGCAGAGAAAAAACGTATTGAAGAGCTGAAAGCCAAATGTGCGAAAAAGGGTTTAAACTTTGAAGCAGAGGAAGCTAAGTATCAGGAAAAACTTGCAGAAAAGAAAGCCAAAGAGGACGCTAAAAAGAATAAAAAACAAGGTAATCAAAAGAAAAATAAAAAAAGGAGTCCTAAGAAAATCGTAAAAATAATATTAATAGTAATTTTAATTATAATTGCAGCACTTGGTTTGTTTACATATTTTACTATACGCAGCATGAGTACATCACATCCTGAAAAGCTTGCAGGAAATGCAGCTGAATACAGTGTAGAAAATACAGCACCAAATGATAGTAGTCCGCTTGAGGGAAAAACAATCATTTTTCTGGGAAGTTCTGTGACATATGGCTCTGATGCAATGGGAGAATCTTTTGTGGACTTCATGGAAAAAGAGGATGGTATTGATGTAGTAAAAGAGGCTGTTCCTGGCACAACTTTAGTGGATAAGAAGGTACAGGGAAAAGACTCATATATAACAAGAATGAAGCAGATTGATTCAAATATAAATGCAGATGCATTTGTATGTCAGTTATCTACGAACGATGCAACAAGAAAGCTGCCATTAGGAGAAATTTCCGATAGCACATCTTTGGAAGATTTTGATACACAGACAGTTATTGGAGCAACTGAATATGTGATCGCATATGCAAAACAGACATGGAATTGTCCGATAGTATTTTACACCGGTACAACTTATGAGAGCCGTGGAAGTGATGAATATCAGCAGATGATAGATGCTCTTTATGAACTACAGAAAAAATGGGATATCGGAATAATAGACCTTTGGAATGATGCAGAAATGCAGGCTGTTTCTGATGAGGATTATGAACTTTATATGTCAAATGGAATTCATCCGACAAAAGCCGGTTATCGTGACTGGTGGACACCAAAATTTGAGAGCTATCTGATCGATTATCTTGGACTGAATTAAAAAGGAGGCTGATCTATAATGCAAAAAACCAGTTTTAATGATAATTGGATATATGAGCAGAAAAATATAAACATCCCACATGACGCAATGTTTGTTGCGGCAAGAAACCCAAAGAGCAGGGGAGGTAGTGCATCAGCATACTTTGATGGTGGCAGATATCACTATGAAAAATATTTTGATGTGCCATCTGACTGGCAGCAAAAGCATCTATGTTTACAATTTGAGGGCGTTTATAAAAACAGTAAGGTCTACATAAACGGCAAGGAAGCTGGAGGTGCAGAGTACGGCTATATTCCATTCTTTGTGGATTTGGATGACTTACTGGAATATGGCTCTGAAAATCATATCGAAGTATATGCCGATAATAGTGAACAGCCGGAATCCAGATGGTATTCAGGTGGTGGAATATACAGACCTGTATGGTTATGGATGGGAGAAAAAAATTATATAAGACCTGAGGGGATAAAAATTTCTACACTATCATATCAGATACCAAAAATATCCGTAAAAGCAGAGTGTAAACGAGATGAGCCTCAGGAAATTAAAATCGAGATATTTGATGAAAATAAGCTGATAAAAATTGTGGATAATGCGACAAGTGGGACCGACATTGAAATCGATTTGCCGGATGCAAAGCTTTGGAGTGAAAAATCGCCTAATCTCTATCGCTGTCTTGTGACACTTAATAATGGGGAACAGGCGGAAACAAGATTTGGAATCCGTAAGATAGAGTGGAGTAACAAAGGACTTTTCATAAATGGTGAGAATACTCTGCTTCGTGGAGGATGTCTTCACCACAATAATGGACTTTTAGGTGCCGCAGCCTATGCTGGGGCAGAATATCGAAGAGTTAAAAAGCTTAAGGAAGCCGGATATAATGCAATACGTTCTTCACACAATCCGTGTTCCACAGCAATGCTTGAAGCCTGTGATGAGCTTGGAGTCTATATGATAGATGAAGCATGGGATATGTGGTACTACCATAAAAATCAGCATGATTATGCTTCTCTATGGAAGAAAAATCATCTGTCTGATTTAAAAGCGATGGCTGAACGTGATTATAACCATCCATCCGTTATTTTATATTCTATTGGAAATGAGGTTTCAGAGCCTGCAAAAGAAGAAGGCGTAAATGCTGTCCGAGAGATGGTTGATTATCTTCATGGTATTGATAAAAACCGTGCAGTAACGGGAGGCTTTAACCTGATGATCATAAGCAATGCCAAGAAGGGCAAAGCTGTTTATGATGAGGAGTCGGGAGGAAGAAAAAATGATAATGACACCAAAATGCAGGGAATGAACTCTACACTATTCAATATGATAACAAGCATGGTGGGAACGGGAATGAACAAGGCAGCCAATTCAAAAAAAGCAGACCTTGCAACAGCACCATCCCTCGATATTCTTGATATAGCAGGTTATAACTATGCTTCAGGCCGTTATCCGATGGAAGGAAAGGCACATCCTGACCGTGTAATTTATGGAAGTGAAACATTTCCACAGGACATTGCAAAAAACTGGGAGATGGTCAAAAAATATCCATATTTAATCGGTGATTTCATGTGGACTGCATGGGATTATCTGGGCGAAGCAGGAATTGGTGCGTGGTCTTACACTCCGGATGGAAAGGGATTTAACAAGCCTTATCCATGGCTGCTTGCAGACTGCGGAGCTTTTGATATTCTTGGACAATTACAGGCACCTGCGGCACTTGCAAGAGCAGCGTGGGGACTTGATGACAAGCCGTGGATCGGTGTACAGCCGGTCAATCATCCGGGAATAAAACCAGCAAAATCGACATGGCGCGGCTCAAATGCAATAGCGAGCTGGTCATGGGATGGATGTACTGGCAACAAGGCTGTTGTAGAGCTTTATTCTTCGGCATCAAGCGTTGAGCTGTTCAAGAATGGTAAAAGTCTTGGAAAGAAAAAGTTAAAATTATGTAAGGCATCATATAAGACAAAATATGACGCTGGAAATCTGGAAGCAGTAGCTTATGATGAAAGTGGACATGAGGTTAGCCGTAACAAGCTGGTTTCAGCAGAAAATGAGAAGCAGATTACAGTAGATAAAGAAGTTTATGGAAATCTGGTTTACCTTAATGTTGCAATTACAGATAAAAACGGAATTGTTGAATCAAATGCAGACAGAAAGCTTAATGTTCATGTGGAAAATGGAGAGCTTTTGGGCTTTGGATCAGCGAATCCACGCACTGAAGAAACGTACCAGAGTGGAAGCTTTACTACATATTATGGAATAGCACAGGCGATTATAAAATGTGATTCAGATTGTAAGGTGATTATTTCAGGAGAAAAGCTCGAAAAGACAGAAATTTTGTTATAAGGAAAAGGGTGATAAAAATGACATATCAAAGCATAAGACCGGGACAGGAATGGCTTGATACACAGGGAAAGCCTATTCAGGCACATGGAGCAAGCATTTACCAGGAGGATGGAATTTATTACTGGATCGGAGAAAATAAGGAGTTTACAGACGGAAAAAATAAGAAAATATGGACATGGGGTATACGTATGTATGCCTCGAAAGATCTGTATAACTGGGAGGATTGTGGACTCATTGTAGAGCCGGATCTGGACAATAAAAAATCTCCATTGCATCCATCAAGAAAAATGGACAGACCGCATTTAATCTTTAATAAGAAAAATGGAAAATACATTCTATGGCTCAAATACTTCGATAAAAAATGCCATTATACGGTATTAAGTGCAGATAATTTAAAAGGTCCATATAAAATTGTCAATGAATG
>CAVABC010000111.1:0-8903 GCA_963586665.1 Acutalibacteraceae bacterium | reverse complement strand
TTAAGAAAAATTTCTTGAAATTAACTCTTGACAAAAGTCACTTCATAACAGGAGATTGTAACGATAGATAATTATATTGATAAATCAAAATTGTCTGTTGTCAAGCTGGATAGATTAGATTCTTTTATTGCAGCAGTTGTACCAATGGATAATAATGATAAGGTGACAAATGACTTCAGCAAGGTAACACCTAATATAAGTGGATACATTATAGGTTGATATAAATAATGGGAACAGATGTTCTGAATTAGATAGACAAAGTCTATTTTTTGTAGTAAAATTAAGCACGTAAGTGCATACTATGAAAATATTGACTTTGTCTTTTTTAGAAATATTTTGTAAAAACCTTATTTCTGATTTGGGAAACATATAATCAGGATATTCTAATTATTTACAATTTTCTTTTTGGTGACCAAATTGTTACTTTGGAGACAATTTCGGATTTACAGCGTATGTAAGAGTAACAATCAATTGGCTTATAGAAGTCAATTTTACTATAAATTTCAGGAAGGAGAGGGCATTATGGAGTTTAAATTACATGCCCCATACGAGCCTACTGGAGACCAGCCACAGGCAATAAAAGCCTTGGTAGATGGGTTCAAAGAAGGTAATCAATTCCAGACTTTACTAGGGGTTACAGGTTCGGGCAAGACCTTTACTATGGCTAATGTTATTGCAGCTCTTAATAAGCCTGCACTTATCATAAGTCATAATAAGACCCTCGCAGGACAATTGTACTCTGAATTTAAGGAATTTTTCCCCGAAAATGCAGTAGAGTATTTTGTATCCTACTACGATTATTACCAGCCGGAGGCATATGTCCCTCAGTCGGACACATATATTGCCAAGGATTCATCTATCAATGACGAGATAGATAAGCTACGACTGTCTGCGACAGCAGCAATGGCAGAGCGCAAGGATGTCATCATCGTGGCGTCGGTATCGTGTATTTATGGTATCGGTAGTCCTGATGACTATATGAATATGATGCTTTCGGTCCGGCCGGGCATGGAAATCGATCGTGATGATGTGGTCAAAGGACTCATAGACATGCAGTATATGCGCAATGACATGGATTTCAAGCGTGGTACATTCAGAGTGCATGGCGATGTGGTTGAGATTTTCCCTGCGAATAGTACGGATACAGCTATCAGAGTGGAGTTTTTCGGAGATGAGATCGACAGGATCACGGAGATAGATGTGCTGACCGGAGAGATAAAGTCAGAGCTTAAACATGCAGCGGTATTCCCGGCTTCCCATTATGTTGTGCCGCAGGAGAAGATACTTGAGGCGTGTGACCGCATCGAAAAGGAGATGGAGGAGCGTGTTAAGTATTTCAAGGGCGAGGGACGGCTCCTTGAGGCACAGAGGATTGCCGAAAGGACAAACTTTGACATAGAAATGCTTAAGGAAACAGGCTTTTGCAGCGGCATTGAGAACTATTCGCGTCATCTGGCCGGCAGGGCAGAGGGCGAGATGCCCGATACACTTATAGATTATTTCCCTGATGATTTTCTCATAATAGTAGATGAGTCACATATCACGATACCACAGATCAGGGGCATGTATGCAGGAGACCGCTCCAGAAAGAGTACACTGGTGGATTATGGTTTCAGGCTTCCATCGGCACTGGATAACAGACCGCTCAATTTTGAGGAATTCGAGGGCAAGATAGACCAGATGCTGTTTGTTTCAGCCACACCAAATGTGTATGAGGATGAGCATGAGCTTTTGCGTGTTGAGCAGATCATCAGACCGACAGGACTTCTTGATCCTGAGATATCGGTACGTCCGGTGGAGGGACAGATAGATGACCTTATATCCGAGGTTAATAAAGAGACTGCCAACCATCACAAGATACTTATCACTACGCTTACAAAGCGTATGGCAGAGGATCTGACCAACTACATGAGTGAGCTTGGCATCAGGGTAAAATACCTGCATTCGGATATAGATACGCTCGAGCGCGCAGAGATCATCAGGGATCTGCGACTCGATGTATTTGATGTACTTGTCGGCATCAATCTTCTTCGAGAGGGACTTGATATACCTGAGATCACGCTTGTTGCGATACTTGATGCGGACAAAGAGGGCTTCTTGAGGTCTGAGACTTCACTTATACAGACTATAGGCCGTGCAGCCCGAAACAGCGAGGGACATGTTATCATGTACGCTGACAAGATTACGGATTCCATGAGGGTAGCCATAGATGAAACAAGGCGTCGTAGAAAGGTGCAGCAGGAGTACAATGAGGCACATGGCATTACACCTCAGACTATCCAGAAATCAGTGCGTGACCTCATCGCAATATCCAAGAAGGTTGCGGCAGATGAGATGTCTATGTCAAAAGATCCTGAATCTATGAGCAAAAAGGAGCTTGAGAAGTATATCGCAGATGTTCAGAAGAAGATGAAGAAAGCCGCAGCAGAGCTTAATTTCGAGGCGGCAGCAGAGTACAGGGATAAGCTTATCATGTTAAAGAATACATTGAGAGATATTGAATAGATTTTATAACGGAGAAAACAATAAATGGCAAAAAAAGAAAGAAAATACATTAAAATAAGAGGTGCCAGCGAACACAACCTCAAATGTGTAAGTCTTGACATACCAAGGGACGAGTTTGTTGTCCTGACAGGCCTTTCGGGTTCGGGAAAGTCATCACTGGCATTTGATACGATATATGCGGAGGGACAGCGCAGGTACATGGAGTCACTTTCTTCATATGCGCGTCAGTTTCTCGGACAGATGGAAAAGCCGAATGTAGAGTCTATAGAGGGACTTCCGCCGGCTATTTCCATCGATCAGAAATCGACGAACAAGAACCCACGTTCGACAGTAGGTACTGTTACCGAGATATATGATTATTTCAGACTGTTATATGCCAGAATAGGCATACCGCACTGTCCGAAGTGTGGCAGAGCTATCACAAAGCAGAGCATAGATCAGATGGTAGATGCTGTCATGGCACTTCCTGAGAGGACAAGGATACAGCTTCTTGCACCGGTAGTGCGCGGACGAAAGGGCGAGCATCAGAAGCTTTTTGAAAAGGCTAAAAAGAGCGGATATGTCAGAGTTATCGTGGATGGCAATATGTACGAGCTGTCTGAGGATATCCCTATGGAGAAAAACATAAAGCACAATATAGATATAGTTGTCGATCGTCTGGTTGTAAAACAGGGCATAGAAAAACGTCTTACGGATTCACTGGAAAACGTTTTCGAACTGTCTGAGGGCAATGCGATAGTTGATATAGTTGACGGAGAACAGATGACATTTTCACAGAATTTTGCCTGTCCGGACTGCGGTATCAGTATTGATGAGGTAGAGCCGAGAAGCTTCTCGTTCAACAATCCGTTTGGAGCGTGTCCTACCTGTTACGGACTCGGTTATAAGATGGAGTTTGATCCGCAGCTTATGATCCCTGATCCTTCACTTTCCATATCGGAGGGAGCGATTCAGGTAATGGGATGGCAGTCGTGTACAGATCCAAAGAGTTACACCTATGCCACACTCAAAGCATTAAACGAAGGCTATGGACTGCCGCTGGATACACCTATAAAGGATTTTTCGGCAGATATGAAAAAACTGCTGTTCTACGGTGGAGATGGAAGGATACTTAAAGTAAGATACAAAGGACAGCGCGGTGAAGGAGTCTATGATCTGGACTGGAAAGGTCTGATCGACAATGTGGAGCGCAGATACAAGGAGACTTTTTCGGATACTGCAAAGGCAGAATATGAGCAGTTCATGCGCATCACACCTTGTACAAGCTGTAAGGGACAGAGACTTAAGCCGTCATCACTGGCAGTTACGGTTGCGGATAAGAATATTTATGAGATGACATCCATGTCTGTAAAAAATCTGTGTGTATTTCTTGCAGATATGGAACTTTCACAGCAACAGCATTTTATCGGAGACCAGATATTAAAGGAAATACGTGCGAGAGTCGGATTTCTGCAGGAGGTAGGACTGGAATACCTTACACTTTCGCGTGGAACAGCCAGTCTTTCCGGTGGAGAGGCACAGCGTATCAGACTTGCCACACAGATCGGATCAGGATTGGTAGGCGTGGCATATATACTTGACGAGCCGAGTATCGGTCTGCACCAGAGGGATAATGACAAGCTGCTCCATGCACTTATGAACCTCAAGGATCTCGGCAACACACTTATAGTTGTGGAACATGATGAGGATACGATGCGTGCCGCGGATTATATTGTGGATATCGGTCCGGGAGCAGGCTCACACGGTGGAGAAGTAGTGGCTGCAGGATCACTCAAGGATATCATTAAGTGCAAAAAATCCATTACCGGAGCATATTTAAGCGGAAAAATAAAAATCCCGGTTCCTGAAGTAAGGCGAAAACCGACAGGATTTATCACGATAAGAGGCGCAAGAGAAAACAACTTAAAGAATATAGATGTTGATGTACCGCTTGGCATAATGACCTGCGTTACCGGTGTTTCAGGTTCTGGAAAAAGCTCGCTGACCAATGAGATACTTTACAAACATCTTGCAAAGACGTTGAACAGAGCCAGATGTATAGCAGGAGATCACGATGGAATAGACGGACTTGAGAAGCTCGATAAGGTAATAGATATCGACCAGTCACCTATCGGACGTACACCGAGATCAAATCCTGCCACATACACAGGAGTATTTGATATGATACGAGATCTGTTTGCGTCAACACCTGATGCAAAGGCAAAAGGCTACAAAAAGGGCAGATTCAGCTTCAATGTAAAGGGTGGACGTTGTGAAGCCTGCAGCGGTGACGGAATATTAAAGATTGAGATGCATTTCCTGCCGGATGTATATGTGCCTTGTGAGGTCTGCGGTGGAAAACGATATAACAGAGAGACACTTGATGTAAAATACAAGGGCAAGAGCATCTATGATGTGCTTGACATGACAGTGGAGGAGGCTCTTGAGTTTTTCAAGAATGTTCCGAAAATCCACAACAAGATCCAGTCACTTTATGATGTAGGACTTTCATATGTCAAGCTAGGACAGCCATCCACTGAGCTTTCGGGAGGAGAGGCGCAGCGTATCAAGCTTGCCACGGAGCTTAGCCGCAAGAGTACCGGAAAAACGATCTACATTTTAGATGAACCGACAACCGGGCTGCATTTTGCTGATGTGCACAAGCTTGTTGAGATACTGCGCAGGCTTTCAGACGGAGGCAACACTGTAGTGGTCATAGAGCACAATCTTGACGTGATAAAGACAGCCGACTATATCATAGATATGGGACCGGAAGGCGGAGACGGTGGCGGAACCGTTATAGCACAGGGTACACCAGAGGAAATATGCGAGGTGGAAGCATCATATACAGGTAAATTCTTAAAGCCATATCTTGAAACAAAGACCGAGTAACTTAATTTTTTATTAAAAATGGCCCGGATTTAAAAAAATAGTTTGAAAAATGGAATTATTTGTATATAATTAAAACGTATATGTAAAAATATGATTAAAATGATTTTTATACCAATAAATTCAGAAATAACAGGAAAGGGGCTAATCAGAAATGGTCGGATCAGATATCGGAATTGATTTAGGAACAGCAAGCATACTTGTGTATATAAAGGGAAAGGGTGTAGTTTTAAAAGAGCCTTCAGTAGTAGCATTTGACAGAGATACCAACAAGATCAAAGCAATCGGTGAGGAGGCAAGACTCATGCTCGGCAGAACACCCGGCAATATCGTGGCAGTAAGACCACTTCGTCAGGGTGTTATTTCCGATTATACAGTTACAGAGAAAATGATCAAGCACTTCATCCAGAAAGCGCTCGGAAAGAAGAGCTTCAGAAAGCCATTAGTCAGCGTATGTGTACCTAGTGGTGTTACAGAGGTAGAGAAAAAGGCTGTTGAGGATGCTACATTCGCAGCAGGAGCCAGAGATGTAAAGATCATCGAGGAGCCTATCGCAGCAGCGATCGGAGCCGGAATCGATATTGCAAAGCCATGTGGAAACATGATCGTAGATATCGGAGGTGGTACATCTGATATCGCAGTTATCTCATTAGGTGGATCAGTAGTCAGCACATCAATAAAGATAGCCGGAGATGATTTCGATGAGGCTATTGTCAGATATATGAGAAAGAAACATAACCTGCTCATCGGTGAGAGAACAGCCGAGGACATCAAGATCAAGATCGGTACATGCTATCCACTTGCTCAGCCTGAGACTATCGAGGTAAGAGGACGTAACCTTGTAACAGGTCTTCCTAGAACTATCACAGTAAGCTCAGAGGAGACAGAGGAAGCACTCCGTGAGGCTACACTTCAGATCGTTGAAGCTGTACACTCAGTACTTGAGAAGACTCCACCAGAGCTTGCAGCAGACGTTGCAGACAGAGGTATCGTGCTCACAGGTGGCGGTGCACTTCTTCGCGGACTCGAGGAGCTTATCGAGGAGAAGACAGGCATCAACACTATGACAGCAGAGCAGCCTATGACATGCGTTGCCATTGGTACAGGAAAATATGTCGAGTTCCTTGCAGGAAAGAGAGACGAGGAATTCTAATCTGACGGAATAAAAATAGTGATTTAAAAATATAAATTGCCAAATACTAATTTATGTAAATCAGTTTATACAAATTATATAAAAATACTGGAATAAAAGTATCTGGTATGATATAATAATCAATATAAGTGAATATGTATCAGAGAGTGGAGAGCGATGAATTATCCCTGTATTGCAGGGTTAGTTGTTGCGCTCCATTTTTACATGTAGAAAGCTGTGTTGGAAGCTATTTTCAGCAATCTGCATTTTGATATCAGACAGTTGTTCAATATAGTAATAAATTTCAGGAGGATAAATGTATGGGGAAATACATAATGGCACTTGATGCCGGAACAACAAGCAACAGATGTATATTATTTGATCAGGAGGGCAATATCTGTTCCATGGCACAGAAGGAATTCAGACAGTTCTTTCCGAACCCGGGATGGGTGGAACATGATGCCAATGAGATCTGGTCTACCCAGCTAGGTGTAGCTGTTGAGGCTATGACGATGATCAATGCCAAGGCTTCGGACATAGCCGCGATCGGTATCACTAATCAGAGAGAGACTGCCATAGTATGGAACAAAGAAACAGGAGAGCCTGTATACAATGCTATAGTGTGGCAGTGCCGCAGAACATCGGCTATTGCGGATGCATTAAAGGCAAAGGGGCTTGAGGAATCGTTTCAGAAAAAGACAGGTCTTATCATAGACGCATATTTCTCGGCTACAAAGATCAAGTGGATACTTGACAATGTAAAGGGAGCCAGAGAGCTTGCTGATGAGGGCAAGCTGCTGTTTGGAACAGTCGAGACATGGCTTATATGGAAATTTACAAAGGGAAAGGTGCATGTGACTGACTATTCAAATGCCAGCCGTACCATGCTTTTTAATATCAATACACTGCAGTGGGATGATGACATACTGACAGAGCTTGATATACCAAAGAGCATGCTGCCTACACCTATGCCGTCAAGCTGTGTGTACGGATATACAGATGCTTCATTCTTAGGAGCAGAGGTGCCGATCGCAGGAGCTGCGGGCGATCAGCAGGCAGCACTTTTCGGACAGACCTGCTTTAATGAAGGTGAGGCAAAGAACACATATGGAACAGGCTGCTTCCTGCTTATGAATACAGGGGGAAGACCTGTATTTTCAAAAAACGGACTGGTTACAACTATAGCCTGGGGACTTGACGGAAAAGTAAACTATGCCCTTGAAGGCTCGATCTTCGTAGCCGGTGCTGCTATACAGTGGCTTCGTGACGGAATGAGGCTCATTGATTCGGCAGCGGATTCTGAATATATGGCTACAAAGGTACATGGTACACACGGCTGTTACGTGGTTCCTGCGTTTACAGGACTCGGTGCACCGCACTGGGATCAGTATGCGCGCGGCACGATAGTCGGCATTACGAGAGGTACAAATAAAAATCATATAATCAGAGCTACACTTGAGTCGATAGCATTACAGGTGTGTGATGTAATTGATGCCATGAAAGCCGATGCCGGCATAGATGTGTCTGCGCTTAAGGTAGATGGCGGTGCAAGTGCGAATAATTTCCTTATGCAGTTTCAGGCAGATATGATAAATGCTCCGGTCAGAAGACCGGCATGCGTTGAGTCAACAGCCATAGGTGCGGCATATCTGGCGGGGCTGGCAGTGGGTTACTGGAGCAGCAAAGAGGATGTAGTAAAGAATCAGAAGATCGACCGCATTTTTGAGCCGGATATGTCAGAAGAGGACAGAGAGACAAAGCGTAAAGGCTGGAACAAGGCAGTTAAATATGCATATGGCTGGGCTAAGAATGATTGACTTTATATTTCCTCCAAGGTGTCCTGTGTGTGATGATATAGTAGGTCCGATGGAGAAATACATACATCATGATTGCCGTAGACAGTTGTTTGCCATAGAACAGCCAGTATGCTTAAGATGTGGAAAGTCAGTGACATCAGAACAGCAGGAATACTGCGGAGACTGTCAAAAATCTGTAGAACATCACAGAATGTACAGAGAACGTGATCCATTAAAACAGGGAAAGGCGGTTTTTACGTACAAGGGCAGCATAAAGCAGACTATGTACAGGTTTAAATATTCCAACAGACGTGAATATAGTGCATTTTTTGCAGAGATGGCTGTGGATAAGTATGCCGAATGGATCAGAAACTGTGGAATAGATGTGATAATTCCGGTGCCTATGTATCGCGGCAAGAAAAAAACAAGAGGCTATAATCAGGCAGAGAGTTTCGCAAAAGAGTTGTCGAAAAGGACAGGTATTCCAATGGCGAAGGGACTGGTTCGCAGAGTGAAAAATACGCAGCCTCTTAAGACACTTGGATATGCAGAGCGAAAAAATAGTTTGGATGGGGCTTTTCAAGTGATGGATAGTATAGTAC
>CAVABC010000110.1:0-9015 GCA_963586665.1 Acutalibacteraceae bacterium | reverse complement strand
GACAGAACTATTGGCAATTATTAAATTTTAATACACAATGGGATTTGTGGCTGACATGCCTGATAAATCACTGAGTAATGGACATACTCGAATTGTGTGGACAAATTATAACATTCTATATAAAGTCTTGCAATCTCTATTTTAGTAAATCAGCAAAAAGTGCCAAAAGGCGGGATTTCTCCCGCCTTTAATCTAAAATCCATTTATATATTGATAAATGATATCCACCTTTTTTCCTTTTAACGTGTTACCTCAAGACCATCCAGATACCACAGCTTTGCATCACAGGCACCTTTTACCTCTATCTTTCTGCTTCTGTCCGGGAAGTAGAATTTTGAGGTAATGACATATTCTCCATCGTTTATGTAGATCTCTACCATGGAATTGTCCACAATGAGTCTCATATTCTTCAGTTCATCAAGCTGTATCTTGCGCGATTTTCTGCCGCAGCCGGCTTTTTCTGTGATGAAAAAATCAAATATTCCCATTTCATAATTTACACAAAAGCTTTCCTGTCCACTGCTGATCTTTACCATGCAGTCTGCGTATATCTGCTCTGCCTCTATCTCGAAAACTGTCTGTACCGCATTATACTCACCTTCAAAGGAAATCTGATCCTTTCGCAGATTTTCAAGCTCAGTAAGAGGCCTTTGTAAAAGTCTGCCGTCCTGCCAGATAATCTCTCTTGGCAGTGTAAGTGAATGCTGCCAACCAGCAGCCACTGTCGGTGCATTATCATAGTCTGCATCACCGATTCCTGCCCAGCCTATGATGATCCGTCTGCCGCTCTCATCGCAAAAGGTCTGTGGTGCGTAGAAATCAAAACCATAATCCCATTCATGGAATTTTTCAGGATCAGGGACAACCGTGTTATGCTTATCCTGTGGAGAGATTATCTCATCCTCCAGCAGGAAATATCCCGACTGGTATACATTCTGATAACGATACATTTCATGCTCAAGTCCCTGTGGCGATACCGAAAGCACCGGCTGTCCATCTATAACAAAATAGTCCGGGCACTCCCACATATAGCCGAAACGCTCATCTGTAGTTACATCCTTTAAAAAGCTCCAGTGTACCAGATCGGCCGACTCAAATAACAGCACCGTACCATAATCTGTTTCCTTTGAATTTGCACTTATGCCGCCTGTCGGATTAGTCATTTTTCTGCCACCCTGTATCATGTAGTAGGTATCGCCCATTTTCCACACCTTAGGATCTCGGATATGGCAGGTATACTCAGCCGGATAATCTGCATTTGTCATGACAAGCTGCTTCTCTGAAAAATGAATACCATCCTCGCTGGTTACAAGCACAGTGTTTGCCTCTCTACCTGAATATACAAAGTCTGCAGCATGATCTCCCTCCTGCTTTACATTGCCCGTGTAAAACAGATACATCTTGTCATTTTCGATAAATGCACTACCGGAATAGACTCCGTCCTTGTCAAACTCCTCATCCGGGTAAAATGCTGTAGGAAGCTGTTTCCAATGGATCTGATCCTCAGATGTACAATGTCCCCACGCCTTGAACGAGCCGTTTGGATCTATCGGAGAGTACTGATAAAAAACATGGTATACTCCGCGAAACTGACACAATCCGTTTGGATCATTTATCCAGCCTACCAGTGGCATAAGATGAAGTGCCAGACGGTTTGGGTCCTGATCTACTATTTCCTGTCTGCTCTCTGCTTCTTTTGTTTTTTCCTCTAAGTACTCTCTCAAATCCATATTATTTCACCACGATTGCTTTCTCTTGTACTTTAATTTCTCCGTATTTTACTGCATTTACTTCTGCATAATTGTCAGCGTTTGTTACTATTACAGGTGTGGTCAGGTCATAACCTGCTTCCTTGATCTTTGGAATGTCAAACTCCATAAGAATCTGGCCTTTTTTGATCACATCTCCTGCTTTTACATGCTCTGTGTAATATTTGCCCTGAAGCTCTACCGTATTCAGACCGATGTGTACGAAAAGCTCGATTCCATCATTGCTGGTCATCGCAAGTAAATGCTTCGTGTCATATACTATTGTCATTGTTCCGTCAAATGGTGCATACACTTTGCCCTCAGCCGGCACGATCGCAAAGCCTTTTCCAAGTGCTCCCGATGCAAAGGTCTTGTCATTTACCTTTTCAAGCTCGATCGCCTCACCATTTATAGGGCTGTATACTGTATTTTTCTCTGTTGTGTTCTGTACTTCTGTATCGTGTGCCGCTTCATCCTGTACTGTTGTGTTATGTCCATCTGTATTATCAGCTTCTATACTCTGTGTTGCTGATGTTGTCTCCTCGTTGTCAAATGCTGCTGTAGCGGCTACGCTCTTTCCGTTTTTCTTCTGAGCTGGAGCACTTTCTGAATCTCTGTAGATCATCCATGAGATGATAAATGCCACACCTGCTGCCACAATGATCTCTATCGCATACTGCACTGTGTAATTTGTTGTGATAAGAAAACCGAATAATCCGGTAATTCCGTAAGCTGTAGCTCCGATTCCAAAAATTCCTGCTACGAGCGCTCCTGCCGCACCACCGATACATCCTGCGATAAATGGTTTCATAAATCTGACATTTACACCGAATATTGCAGGCTCTGTAATTCCAAGGAATGCTGAAAGTGAAGCCGGAAGAGCCATTGATTTTGTCTTATTGTTCTTTGTCTTGAATGCAACTGCAAGTGCTGCTGCACCCTGCGCTACGTTTGCTGCTGTAGCGATAGGCATCCATGTATTTAGTCCTGTCTTGCTGATAAGTCCGATCTCAATAGCATTATACATATGATGTAGTCCCGCTACAACCGTTGGTGCGTAAAATGCTCCGCATATCGCAGCTCCGATACCAAACGGAATAGAGATCAGATGCTGCGCACCCTCGAGTACGTAATTTTCCAGTGTTGAAAAAATAGGTCCAATGATAGTAAGTGTCACATATCCTGTCACAAGTACTGTAACCAGTGGAGTTACGAAAAGATCTATGATCTCAGGCACTATCTTGTGCAGTTTTTTCTCAAGCACTGCCATGAGCCACACTGCTATTACAACCGGGATAACGTGTCCCTGATAACCAACGAGGTCGATGTCATACAGACCGAACCATGCCGATGCGGTTGGAATATCGGCTTTTGCCATTCCCGATACGCTCCAGGCATTTATAAGATCCGAATGTATCATTATCATACCGATAACCGCGCCAAGAAACTGGTTTCCGCCAAATACCTTTGCTGCTGAAATTGCAATGAGGATCGGCAGATATACAAATGCTGCGTTACTGAATAAATGTATTATAGTGTATGTACCTGACTCTGCCATCTGTGGCCAGACATTGCAAAGTCCCTCGAGCAGTCCCATCAGAAGTCCGCTTGCAACGATAGCCGGAATGATCGGTACGAAAATATCTCCAAGTGTCTTTACCGCACGCTTGAAGATATTCTGCTTTGCTGACGCAGCTTTTTTCACATCCTCTTTTGTGCTCGCTGAAATCCTCGCGATGTCGATAAACTCATCATATACTTTATTTACTGTTCCTGTTCCAAAGATTATCTGGATCTGTCCGGATGCCTCAAAAACGCCCTTTACTCCATCAATGTTTTCGATCGCTGCTGCATCCATCTTTGAATTGTCTGCTATGACAAGTCTAAGCCTTGTGGCACAATGCGCTGCCGATACGATATTGTCTTTGCCGCCAATATGTGTGATTACTTCCTGTGCTGATTTACGGTAATCCATACCTTTTCCTCCTTCTTGTGTGAACGTTCCCACATTTAAGTGGCGTTCTTTTTAATTTGTTTTAGTATACCTTCAATACACTTTGCGTTATTAATACTTTTAAAAGTTTCTTTTGTGTGAGATCGTTCTCACATCTCACTATTATAATAATGCTTATTCCGATACTTGTAAATGGTAATACTTTATAAATCATAAAGCATCTTTTTGTAACTTTCCACCAAAGTATTCATCAAACCTTATCTTGTTGAACGTATTTAATGGGTGTAAAATATAGAAAGAAATAGCTATTCAGTACAGAAGTATGCATTACCGCATATCTCATATCTCATAAGAAAACGTATATTATGTAGGAGCTACACTATGAACATAAATGAAATCGCCAAGCTGGCAGGTGTATCGCGTGCAACTGTTTCACGATACTTTAACGACGGCTATGTCAGTGCCGAGAAAAAAGAAGCAATAAGGCTGGTTATCGAACAGACCGGCTATGAACCATCAATGCAGGCAAGAAACTTAAGAACCAACGTAACCCGGCTGATCGGTGTCATAATTCCGCGAATACAGTCCGAAGCAGTAAACCGAATGGTGGCAGGCATCAGTGAGATTTTGTCTGCCGATGGCTACCAGCTTCTTTTAGCCAACACCCAGAATAAGCCAAAGGAAGAGCTTAAATATCTGCGTCTGTTCCGCAAAAATCAGGTAGACGGCATTATTTTCATGGGTACGATCTTTTCAAAAGAACACATTAAGCTCATGAAAGAGCTTGATGTTCCTATAGTAATAGCCGCACAGGAGTTTGATAACTATTCCTGTGTATATCAGGACGATTATCATGCCGCCTATGATGCCGCCAGTATGCTTGCAAAAACCGGATCACATTTCGGTTATATCGGTGTGACTGAAAAAGATAAGGCAGTCGGTGAATCCCGTAAAAAAGGAGTGCTCGATGCTTTAAAGGAAAACGGTATCAAGATAGCCAGAAAAGATATTTGCGAGACACAATTCAGAGTCGACGGGGGCTATGAAAAAGCCGGTTATCTACTAAAACAAAGTCCAGACATTGATTCGATCGTCTGCGCAACTGACGGAATTGCTGCCGGTGCGCTTCGCTATCTGCATGAGAAAAATATATCTGTACCTGAACAGATACAGCTTCTGGGCTTTGGCGATACAGAGCTTGGAAATGTAGTCACACCGTCCATTACCAGTGTGCATTTTCATTACAAAACGACCGGAATGGAGTCCGCAAAGCTGCTGCTTGAGATACTGCAATCAGGCAATGACATGCAAAAAAAGATCAAAATGGGCTATCAGCTCATAGAAAAGGCTTCTACGCGATAATAAACACTATGCGCTTGCCAATACGTCTATGTATGCCAATATAAAAATCCCCGGTTAGTTCTCACTGACTACATACAGTACAGATCTAATCGGGGATTTATTGATATAAAGTTATAGCTTTATATTATGATTAAAGGGTCAAAAGGTATCATCGATGCATGCTTGCATGTAATTCGATGTATATATTACAGGCTCTGTGTCATCTTGTAATCGATAAGTGACATGAGCGATTCAGACTCTATAGCCATCTGCTCGCACTCCTCGATCCATTTCTCATAAGCCTCACTTGCTTCATCCTCAGGCTCTCTTGCCTCAAGTTCTTCCATCATTTTGTTGACCTCGGCAAATTCAGCCTTGATATCCTCCAAAAGAGAGTCTTTTGTTGATCTCATGGTATCCTCCCAATTCTGTATAAACGTAATGTACGTTTTTCTGTACTGAATAGTTACGTTTAAAATATTAATTCCAATCGCACGCTTTTACATAGCAGCCTTCTGACATGCACTTCTGTTGCTTGCTTCTTGCAGTTTGCAGCTTATTCTGCAAAATGAGGCTCGAGCATCTCAAGCTCTGCCACATCTATGCAGTTTGGGATACTTCCATCTATTACATCCTGCTTGCACTCTGAATAATCAAACCATTTCACGGATTCGATTTCCTCTTTCTGCACAGTTATATCCTCTTCTTCGACATCCAGCCACAACAGAAAAACCTTGCTTATCTGATTGTCAAGAAATCTCTCTCCGTGAAAGACCTCATCCGCGTGATGTCTGTGCAATCCACAGTCTATAAGCTGTGACGGCTCTATCGTCAGGCTCAGCTCCTCTTTAAGCTCCCTGAGCGCTGACGGAATATAGTCCACACCAGCCGGAATATGTCCGGCACTTGATATATCATAGCAGCCCGGAAAGGAGTCTTTTTCCATACACCTTTTCTGCAAAAGTATCTGTATGGAATTTCCGCGACGTCTGACAATCCAGACATGTGCAGTCCTATGAAGTATGTTGTTTCTGTGCGCTTCTTTTCGCTCGATGGTCTTTCCTGTAGGGTTGCCCATCTCATCAACTATATCAAAATATTCCATATGAGGCTCCTTTCCTTACTCAACAAAGTGTATTTTCAGTACTTCTTGTCGCTTACGTCCTATTCAATAGGTGCTCCTGACGGCATAGCTTTTTCAGGTGTCATGAGTGCGAGATTACCCTCTGCATCCTCTGCGCAGAGCAGCATTCCCTCTGATAAAACTCCAGCGAGTTTAGCCGGTTTTAAGTTTACCAGAACCATTACCTTTTTGCCAACCATCTCCTCAGGAGAATAATATTTTCTGATTCCTGATACAATCTGCTTTGTCTGGCTTCCTATTTTAACCTGTGAGCATAAAAGTTTCTTTGATTTTGGAACTGCCTCACATTTTACGATCTCGCCTACCTGAAACTGCATTTTACCAAAATCATCAAAGGTGATCTCATCCTTTGCTTCAACGTCCATCGGCTCAAGCTCTGCTCCGCTGCTGGAATTTCCATTAGCGCTGCATCCACAAGCGCACTCTTTGCCCTCAACCTTTGCAAGCTTAGCCTGCTCAGCCTCAAACTCTGCTTTCTGTGCAGCCTGAATTTTCTCTACCTCAGGCATAACATCCTCTGCTTTTAATCTGCCGAAAAGGATCTCAGGTTTATCAGTAACCTTTGTTCCGCTCTCGTAAAGACCGAATTTATCAAGATCATCGAAATCGCGAAGTGTTGTGTTAAGCTGTGCCACGATCTTCTCTGCTGTCTCAGGCAGGAATGAATGAAGAAGGCTGGCTCCGATCGCGATAGACTCTGTGAGGTTGTAAAGCACCTCTGCAAGACGATCCTGCTGTGCCTCGTCCTTTGCAAGTACCCAAGGTGTTGTCTCATCGATGTATTTGTTGCAGCGACGGAAAAGTGCGAATACCTCTGTGATGGCATCTGCCACACGAAGTCCTTCCATTTTCTTTGCCACTTTATCTCTTGTGCCGGTAACAACAGCTTTGAGATCTGCATCAATGGCAGTCTGATCAGCATCGCCAGTTACACCTGTGTTCTTTACGATACCGTCAAAATATTTATTGCTCATGGAAACTGTTCTATTTACAAGATTTCCAAGTATATTTGCAAGATCTGAGTTAAATCTTTCGATTACAAGATCCCATGTGATAATTCCATCATTCTCGAATGGCATCTCATGAAGTACAAAGTAACGTGTGGCATCTACACCGAAAAGTCTTACCATGTCATCTGCGTAGATAACGTTTCCTTTTGACTTGCTCATCTTGTCACCGCCCTGAAGCAGCCATGGATGTCCGAATACCTGCTTTGGAAGCGGAAGATCCAGTGCCATAAGGAAAATAGGCCAGTAAATAGTATGGAAACGCACAATATCTTTTCCGATAAGGTGCAGGTCTGCAGGCCAGTTTTTCTTGAAAAGCTCTGATGATTCATCAGGATCGTAACCGATCTTTGTGATATAGTTTGTGAGGGCATCAAGCCATACGTACACTACGTGCTTTGGATCGAAATCAACAGGAATTCCCCAACTGAATGATGTTCTCGATACGCAAAGATCCTGAAGTCCCGGAAGCAGGAAGTTGTTCATCATCTCATTTTTTCTTGAAACCGGCTGGATGAAATCAGGGTGTGTATTGATATAGTCGATAAGTCTGTCTGCGTATTTGCTCATTTTGAAGAAATATGCCTCTTCCTTTGCAGGCTGTACTTCACGTCCGCAGTCAGGGCATTTTCCATCTACAAGCTGTGACTCTGTCCAGAAAGACTCACATGGTGTACAGTAAAGACCCTCGTATGAGCCTTTGTAGATATCTCCCTGATCGTAAAGTTTCTTGAAGATCTTCTTTACACATTTCTCATGGTCATCATCTGTTGTACGAACGAAATTGTCGTATGATGAATTTACAAGATCCCAGATCCTCTTTACCTCACCTGAGATCTGATCTACATACTCCTTCGGTGAAATACCGGCTGCCTCAGCCTTCTCCTGAATCTTCTGTCCATGCTCATCTGTACCTGTCTGGAAGTATACATCGTATCCTTCTGCTCTTTTGTATCTAGCGATCGCGTCTGCAAGGATGATCTCATATGTGTTTCCGATATGAGGTTTTCCTGATGTGTACGCAATGGCTGTAGTCATGTAAAATTTGCCTTTGTTTGCCAATTTAGTTTCCTCCTGATTTTTATAGCTTCGCACATTTAACCTTTCTACGCCGTTATCGCATACAGTATATTCCTCAGAAAAAATATGAAGTCAACCATGGGCATCGAATTAAAATAATACATATATAATTTGCACTTTAAATCATTAATTCACTTTCTGAACCCCATGGCAGTTCATATTGTTTTCTTCGGAACAACTATATGCTCTCCGGCACTCCAATATATTACGTGCGAAGCCGTAATAATAATAAAACAAAACGCCTCCTCAGGAAAAATAATCCCAAGAAGACGATTATATCGTGGTACCACTTCTGTTCACGCAGCTACCCTATAAATAAATGCACTGCTGCGCCTCTTTCCGCTATAACAGGCGGTTCCTGTCAGTATCTAGCCGTTGGTTCGATACTGCTGCTCCAAAGCCATCTTCCTTTTACTTTCAATCATCCCCTCTCAGCCTGTGGGGATTTCTCTGTGGATCTGCCATAAAAGTACTCTCTTTTTCATCGCTTTTATCTCATACATATCTAGGGTAGCATGGCATTTTTAAATTGTCAACTGTTGTAAGTCAAAAAGCACTTTCATTATCTCTTCAGCCTCATCTGATGTCAGGATCTTCTGTGATGTATCAGAAGCTGTTATTTTGTCTCTTATCACAACACTACTACCCATGTTAAAAATTATAAAAATGGTCAATATTACTGCCAGTAAAACAACTATGCCGCCTGTTATGTATAAAGCTTTTCTTTTTGCCATACCTGCT
>CAVABC010000109.1:2562-9097 GCA_963586665.1 Acutalibacteraceae bacterium | reverse complement strand
TTTTATATTCTTTTGGTGACTGCACATGTCGTACATTCAGCTTTTCAGCGATTGCTCCAAGACTGAATCCATCAATTTTCCATGAAAATATTTTTCTTACAATATCCGCTGCATAAGAATCAATCACCAGACAATTCTTATTCTCCGGATCTTTGCAGTAACCATATGGGGCAAATGCTCCAATAAATTCACCTTTTTCACGTTTGATTTTCTGGTGGCTTCGCACTTTACCGGAAATATCCCGGCAATAGCTTTCATTTACAAAATTTTTGATTGGAACTACAAATGACTTCTCTGAAAAATCTGCTGTTTTGCTGTCAAACTGGTCTGTAACTGAAATAAAACGCACATTTAAAGCCGGGTAGGTCTTTTCGATCCATCGCCCGGCTTCTATATATTCTCTTCCGAATCTGGATAAGTCTTTTACAATCACACAGTTTACTTTTCCAGCTTCTATATCAGTTGTCATTCGTTTGAACTCAGGTCGGTCAAAATTTCCTCCTGAGTATCCGTCATCCACATATATATCAAAGATTTGAATATCCGGCTGACTTTTTACAAAGCTCCGAAGTAACTCTCTCTGATTTGCAATGCTGTTACTTTCTGACTTCGCACTTCCCTCTTCCATATCATCTTTCGATAGTCGAAGATACAATGCCGCATCGTATATATCTGGCATATTCATTTGCATCTGTTCCATTTTACATCGCTCCCAACTTACTTATTCCATTGAATAGAAGTCAGAAACCATGCATCACGTTCATTTTCCCTGACCTCACATTAACATAACATCTGTAGCTTCGCAAGATATTTTTTCAAGACTTGCATCTAATACATCAACTCCGTCCTTTTTCTCAGATAATCACTAAGGGCATCTGTGGCATCCATTTCTCCTGTCATCTCCACAACCACCACATACCCTTCATTCATGTGAGCATACGGCTGATCGCCGGATTTATCCAGAAAAGTTTCCACTTTTTCAGAAATAGCTTTATCCATATCAGGAATTAAATCTTCAATGTCCTTTAACCGCTCCAGATCAACACTGGAATCTATTACTGACTGATTCACCATGATACTCACCTCTTTTCCAACATATTCTTTGTATAAGTCGTCCTATACCTGCAATTTTCCGGGCCGCATCACCTTACCTTTCTTCCTCTTTTCTCCAGTTATCCAGATATCTATAGCATTTTGTATTCTGTTCAGCGTATTGGCTTCCATTCGTATAATCTGTTGTCAGCGTTACAACCGAAAATGTGCCACTGGCACATTTATCGGTATCCTAAGGGAATCTAACCTCTATCAGAATATTTCTGAATACTGGCAGCTTCTTCGCAAACTTACCAGCCGTTTCCGGAGTATCTTCGACGCTTGCGTGTAAAATCATTTACAGGGTTATGGCATCTGTGGAATCAGATTATACAGCTCATGTAATTTTCTCGGATAATTGGCCTGCTCATCCACCTGTTGGTATGTGGTTCAATTATGGAGTTCTCAATGATTTTATGAAAGAATGGGTTCTCAGAAAAGATGAATTGAAATCCGGCAAAATTACCAGAGATGAATATTTTGAATGGAAAATCAACTGGCCACAGACCTGTGACGGTTGTGGTCAGTATGAGCTTAAAAGACAGTGGCGATCCGTAAATGTTCAAATTAGCGAAACTTAAATTCGTTGTATTTTTCTGATTTAGTCAAAGAAAAAGCACTGTAAAACTAAATTTCAAATGTTTTTCAGTGCTTTTGAGTATAGCCTCTTATTCATTTCAATAATATTCTAACATCACATCTATCATTATCATAACATCCAAAAAGTTCCTGCAAATATTATCCACGCAACTATTGTCCCTCCAAGGAATTCCTTTATTGTATGTCTCTTTAATTCAACAGATGCCCAAAATTCTGCTAGGTATAAAATCAAACATATACCTGTCACATATCCGCCAAAATAATGACTTAAGATTAAATATGGGAATGTGCAACTACATGCATGACCACTGGCTCTTATTTTAAACACCTTATTTACGATTGTAAGTACCAGAACCGACAGAAAGTAACCATTCAAAATCCATTGCAGCATTCTGGTACACCCCACACAATAGCCAATCAACATTGCAGCTAAATATGACAGGAAATTAAAAATAAATGCCATATTTCTTTGGTTATTACGCATATCCTCTTTGTCCTTTTTTCTGGATGCGATCGGATATGAACAAATTGGTATAACAGTCAGAAATAATATCACCATCAACAGATTTCCCATGCTACCAAATTCTTCTTGTTTGATTCTATATAATATCAAAAGCATAACCAATGCCTCTATCGGTGGAATCGTTATAATCCGAATTATTTTAGCTGTCTTTTCTTTCATTTCATTTTACCTTTCATAAATGCTCATAATTTTCTTACATAAGTATATCAAATTCCTGTCTATTTCAAATTAGACAAACTCCACCCTTATGTCTAGTTTTTAGATATCCCGCTTGCTTTTGTCCATTGTGAATCCAAGTCTTTTCGCCTAATATATCCACATACCAAAACAAAACCGAGGTGATAGATCTGAAACAGATAAAAATTGCATGTACCGGCTATATTCTGATTTCCATTGTATTTTACATTACAGGATTTTTATGTATCGCTGATCCTGAATTAATACAATTACATTGCAGAACTTTAGCCGGAGCCATTCTAATCGCATATGGAATTATTAAAATTATCGGCTATTTTTCGAAAGATTTATACTGCCTGGCGTTTCAATATGATTTCGCCTGTGGGATTTTTTTGATCGTGCTTGGTATTACAGCTTTGTGCATTAGTTCCAGATTCAAAGACTCTTCTCTTCTGGCAGCACTGGGAATACTGATTCTACTTGACAGTCTGCTAAGTATCCAGACAGCACTTGATTCAAAAAAATTCGGATTATCCTCATGGAAATATATCCTTATATTTTCTATGATAACTGGCACTTTTGGAGTTCTCGTAATTTTAAAAAGTACAATCAAATTTGCAGGTTGTGCGCTTCTGGCAGAAGGCGGTATGCGGCATTACATTGTTCAGCATACTGCACGATTACCTGATTACCATTATTTAAATGATAATAAACTCTCAAAATAGCAAATTTATACGAAGGAGGATGCTATTATGAACGCATCAAATACACTGAAAAAACTGGGAATTGAACAGACGTTCAATTACATTTACAAAGATCCAGACAAAAACATGGAAAAGTTGATGGACTGGGCGGATAAGTTTTCCAGGGGCGGTTTCCCGTCTCAGCGAAAAGCAATCCGTGAAGCAATTGAAAATCCGGAACATCCGTATTATCCCTATATCCGCAAAATATTTAAAGATGTCGATCCTAATGTTGCCAAAACTCTCGCCGTTAACTTTTTTATAAATGCAGCATTGACTGGATGGCCAAAAGAAGAGGAACTCCGAGAGAAATATGACTGCAATATTCCATGGGCAATTCTTCTTGATCCTACTTCTGCCTGCAATTTGCACTGTACCGGATGTTGGGCTGCTGAATATGGTCATAAACTGAATCTGACTTATGACGAAATCGACGATATTATCACCCAGGGCAAAGAACTTGGTGTATATATGTACATTTACACTGGCGGTGAACCACTTGTCCGCAAAAAAGACCTGATCCGTCTCTGTGAAAAGCACTCTGACTGTGTATTCTTATGTTTTACAAATGCCACTCTGATTGATGAAGACTTTGCAGATGAGATGCTCCGGGTTGGAAACTTTGTACCTGCTATTTCTCTGGAAGGTTTTGAAGAGGCAACCGATGGACGCCGTGGAAATGGTGTTTACCAGAAAGTAACAAAGGCCATGGCACTTCTTCGGGAAAAGAAACTGATTTATGGCATTTCCTGTTGTTATACCAGTGCAAACTATGAATCAATTACTTCAGAAGAATTCTATGATTCCATGATTGATCTGGGTGCATATTTTGTATGGTATTTCCATTATATGCCGGTAGGAAATGACGCTGCACCGGAACTTCTCCCCTCACCGGAGCAGCGAACCGGCGTTTACGAAAAAATCCGTCATTACCGTGCAACAAAACCATTATTTGCTATGGATTTCCAGAATGACGCTGAATATGTCGGTGGATGTATTGCCGGCGGTTACCGCTACTTACATATCAATGCTAATGGCGATATTGATCCTTGTGTATTCATCCACTATTCCGATTCCAATATTCGTGAAAAAACTTTGCTGGAAGCCCTGCGCTCTCCGATGATGATGGCTTATCACAGAAATCAGCCATTCAATGAAAATATGCTTCGCCCGTGTCCGATGCTGGAAAATCCTCAGAAGCTTCGTGAAATGGTTGCTACCGCAGGTGCACATTCCACTGACCTGCAGTCACCGGAAAGTGCCGAACACCTCTGCTCCAAATGCGATCATTATGCAGAACACTGGAAACCAGTAGCAGACAAGCTTTGGGAAGAAAACAGAAAAAAATATAACGAAAAACATTCTCAGAATTAAAATCACAGAGGAGTCCTGCCCTACCAGCAGAACTCCTCTTTTCATTAAGCCATATATTTCATTTATCATCATGCCCGGAAATCACACGTTCATTTACTCCTGCAAATATTTTGCAAAGTTCTTCATAAAATTCTTTCAGATCATAAGAAGCATCCTCTTCAAGCCAGTCCAACAGACTCCCGACAAATACACACTTATAGCATTTGATAAAAATTTCTTTTTCTTCTTTTGAAATTTGATTTCCCACCCCCGTTTTATTCACATAGTTCTGAATAATATCATACCCCATCTTATTCATTCCAGATAAAAATATATCTTTCTGAACAGAACGGAATAAATGTAAGAAAGCCTTTTTCCTTTTCATACATTCATCTGCCATATAAGTAAGACAATCCACTGGAGATGTAAATGTTCCATATTTCTGAATGACTTCCTCCATCCAATCCTCAATGGAATCTATCATTAATGTAGGAATATCCTGAAAATGATAATAAAATGTATTGCGGTTCACACGGCAACGATTCACTATATCTTGTACTGTAATTTTATTATATGGTTTTTCTTCCAGGAGTTCCCAGAAAGTCTCCTTAATTATTTCCTTTGTCTGAATCATTCTTTTTCTCCGAATTAATCATTGCACCTGTTACTTTTTCTTTTGATTTAACTGATAGTTTATCACAACTGCTCCGACCGATACCAAAATCCGGCATAAAAGCACTATCATAAACTCAACAGAAAATGGATCACTGATTTTTTCTCCCAACAGTGTAGTTGTAATAATACTGAGTGAAGACCCCAACACGCCTGCTGTAAGATATATCAGATATGCCGTATCAGACGCTCCGAAATATATACTTACAATGTCACCGGGAAGAAATCCCACAATCCTCGTAATAAAGCAGGCAAAAAAGGTATTTGCTGCCTGATATTTTGCGACCATCCCTGCTTTCGGATATTTCTGACATATTTCCTGCACAATCTGTTTTCCTGAATATCTTCCAATCCAATATGGAATCGTAATCGTAATTGCAAGTCCGGCTGTACTGATCAAAACTGCAATTACAGGCTGGAAAAGAATTCCACTTGCAAGATACAGGATAGAAAGAGGAAATACAACTGTCAGACTTTTTAATGCAAAAAGTAAAAGCACTATCCCTGCTGCAAGCATCGCATTTTCGGGAGTATACCTGAGAATGGTATTCACCGATAATGGTTCACTGGATTTTTTTACAATCACTGTAAATACAATCCCCATAAGGACAATTGCGGCAATCGGAATTAATTTCTTTTTATTTTTCATTTCACATCATCTTCATCAATAATATTTCCACTTAATTCATCTACGGTATCCTGAATTTTTTCTACACAGTGTCTGCTTATTTTGTGGATGCGATATAAAATTACTCCATCGATCACCGCATTTATGATGAAAATAATTCCTGTCATAATCGCAGCTATCTTAACCGTATTGGGAGAAAAGAACATCATAATAATTCCACCCAGAATTACAAAGCATGATAAAATGACATACTTTCTGCAATTCACTTCAAATGCTCTCTGCATATAGATTGCTGTTTCCATACAGATAATGCCATTGATTATAATATAAATACTAAACACATAGGAAAATAAAACTGTCGTAATTCCTGCATGAGTAAATATAAAGATTCCAAGAACACATTTCATGATTCCCTCAAACAGAGATCCTCTTGAATAAAAATCTTCCCATACTCGCAAGTAATAGATCAAATCAAAAATACCATTTGCAAATATCACAGCACCTGCAATAATAGCTGTTACCTCCAAAGAATCCTGTGGACGAACAATAAATAATATACCAATCAAAAGCATCATAAACACGTTAATCCACATATCCGTCTTAATCTTTTTTAACATTTTCATAGTTTACATACCTCTTTCTTTAAAATTTTTTTCTTAACTCCTGAATGAAATATTACTTCAACAATCCATCCTCCAAAGGAATATATCAGAAAATACCAGCATATCTGATAGTATGTCATTCCAC
>CAVABC010000109.1:0-2127 GCA_963586665.1 Acutalibacteraceae bacterium | reverse complement strand
CCATCACCATAGTCATCAGATAACCACAGTAAGAATATGGATCTGTCCGAAAAACTACTAAAGGATAAAAAACAATCAACGGAAACCAGAAGCAGTAAGGTAACACCGTCCATGGAATAAAAGGGATCTTATCATCCACCGGACGTTTTACGTCGTGAATCTTACTCTGAAAAAACTCGCTTCCGAAATACAGCACTGTCTGGAAAGAGAGCAGAATTCCCTGTATTAATATCAGTTTCTTTAACATACAATCGCCTCTATTCTGAGCTTAGCCCGTCTATTTCCTCAAATCATGTAAAATTACCGCAATATCCTCTGGCAATTCAAGAAAATTCCCCTTGCTCCATTCTCTATACATATTATAAATAGCACCTGCAAACGCACTGATTCTCAAAGTTTCTTCTCTTGTTCCTCCTTCTGTATCTATCCATTTCTGGATAAGATACTCTGTGATTTTTGCCAGAAATAAATCTCCCATTCCGGCTGTAATCAAAGCATCTATAAATTCGCGGTGCAAATAGAAAAAACGGAAGCAGCGTAGCATATATTTTTTGTCATAGAATACCTTTTCACTTCCTGTACCAGGTTTCTCTGCTTCATTTGTTCTATATTCTTCCACTACCTCAACTAAATGTTCTGTCAGGATATCCTCTATCGCATTATAATTTCTATAAAATGACATTCTGGAAACATTTGCCTCTGAGGTGATATCTGAAACAGAAATGGAAGAAAATGTTTTATCTCCTATTAACCGCAGCAATGCTTTGTACATATCCTGTTTTACCTGAATATTGGTCTGACTTATTCTTTTCTTCATCGTTATAACTCCAGTCTTGATGAAATATTTTTCTTGTGAATATTGAAATATCTCTATTTTAATGTTACAATTTGTAACATCATTATAAAGCATTTTATTATTTTTTACAATCCAATATTTCACTATCAACATTTTTAATAATATAGGAGAAAAGCACTATGAAAACAGCCATTATGACTGATACAAACAGTGGTATCACTAAAAATACCGCCGAAAAACTTGGGATATATGTAATACATATGCCTGTAATCATTGATGAAACAACTTTTTATGAAAATGATACCATCACGGAAGAAGAATTCTTCTGTGCTCTCTCCAGTGATAAGCACATTACAACTTCACAGCCATCTCCTGGCGATGTCATGGGTTTATGGGACCAGATTTTAGACGAAGGCTACAACGAGCTTGTATACATTCCAATGTCAAGCGGTCTGTCTAACTCCTGTGCTGCTGCTACAGGTTATTCTCAGGATTATGATGGAAAAGTTGAAGTTATTGATAATCATCGAATTTCCGTTACCATGTACGAATCAGTTCTCCATGCAAGAGAAATGTCCCTGAATGGGGCTTCTGCAAAAGAAATAAAAACAGCATTAGAATCTGATGCCTATAATTCAAGCATCTATATTACGGTAAACACATTAGAATATCTGAAAAAGGGTGGTCGTATCACCCCTGCGGCAGCTCTGATTGGAACAGTACTGTCCATAAAACCTATTTTAACAATACAGGGCGAAAAGCTGGATTCTTATGCCAAAGCACGTGGTTCTATGAAAAGAGCTGAGGAAAAAATGATTCTTGCAATTGAATCTGATCTTGAAAAAAGATTCGCAGATCAGGATATGTCGAAATTGCATATTGGTGCTGCCGGTGCCGGACTTACAACAGCACAGCAGGAAGAATGGCTGACTCTGCTTCGCAATAAATTTCCTGAAGCCGATGTCTTTTACAGTCCGCTTTCTGCCAGTATCAGTGTTCATACTGGTCCCGGTGCAGTAGGTATTGGTATCAGTTTCAGATAAAAAACAAATCAAATACAGAAAGGATCAAATATATTATGTTTCAAATTTTTGTTGACTCCGCAGCCAATTTACCCGCTGTAATTGCAAAACAATATAATATTCATGTCATTTCTTTTATTAATCTGGTTTCAGGGAAGGAAATTACCTGCAATATCAGTGGGAATTATAATTCCGCAAGATTATTCTCACCAGCGTCTGCCGCCCAGTTCCACACACATAAAATTTCCCATTGTACTGCAGGACATTCTGCATGGTATACGGCTCATAATCGTACCCAGTCAGCCCGGT
>CAVABC010000108.1:0-9319 GCA_963586665.1 Acutalibacteraceae bacterium | reverse complement strand
AAAAATAGAATCTGAAAGCCTTGATTTTATTGGGCTGGAGATTCCGAGAGAATATTAAAATCATTGGAGGTCGAAATGAGTAAAAAGAAAAAGATTATCATTGCAGTGATCATCGCTATTTTAGCTATCGCCATAATAGTTGGAATCGTTGTCGCTGTAAAAATGAACGGCAAGTCAGCAGCCGCTGCATCCGGGGTATATGCGCAGAAGGTATCTGATGTCATGTATTCAAGCGGAACGGTAGACAAGTACAGCGGAGTTGTGGAAGCAGCAGATTCTTTGGATATCAAGACTGATGCGGAAAAGACAGTCAAGGATATCCTTGTGGCAGAGGGAGACGAGGTACAGGTCGGAACACCTCTGTTTACATATGATACTGATGAGCTTTCTGCAAAGAGGGACAGCGCAGCACTTGAACTTGAGGGACTTAACAACACACTTTCAGGCTATGATGCGCAGATCACACAGCTTACAAATGAGAAGAAGAGTGCATCAAAGGATCAGCAGCTTGATTATACACTTCAGATCCAGCAGGTGCAGACACAGCAGAAGCAGACACAGTATGATATCGCCAGCAAACAGGCTGAGATCGCCAAATATGACGAGAGCATAAATAATGCGACTGTCACAAGTACAATGGTCGGAATGGTCAAAAAGATCAACGAAAACCAGAGTGCAGACCAGTCAGACAGTGCTTTTATGACGATCATTTCTACCGGAGATTACAGAGTAAAGGGTACGATCGATGAGCAGAGCTATTATTACAGCGGACTCTCAGAGGGCATGTCTGTTATCGTACGTTCAAGAGTAGATGATACAAAGACCTGGATGGGAACAATCTCAAAGGTTGATACAGAAAATCCACAGAAGGATAACAATAACGGATATTATTCAGATGACAGCTCTACAGAGACTGCATCAAAATACAATTTTTACATCCAGCTTGCAAGCTCAGAGGATATGCTTTTAGGACAGCATGTATTTATCGAGCCTGATTATGGCCAGTCAGAGGTAAAAGAGGGAATATGGATCGATGAGAGCTACATCGTACAGGATGACGGTGATGCATATGTATGGGTTATGAACAGTAAGAACAAGCTTGAGAAGAGAACAGTGGAGCTTGGCGATTATGATGCAGATCTTGCCATGTATGAGATCAAATCAGGACTTTCTGAGGATGATTACATCGTATGGGCATCAGATGATCTCTACGAGGGAGAGGCAGCCCAGACCTGGGAAGAGTACCTTGAAAACGGTGGTGGAGATGAAATGATAGATGATGGCATTTATGACACTTCTGTAGACGATGAAATGCTCTATGATACAGAGTTTGGTTCATTTGATGATGAAGGCATGACAGACGATGGTACGGTCGATGACGGATCTATGGATGACGGAGCAGTAGATGATGGATCTGCTGAAGCGGAGGTACAGTAATGATTCTTGAACTCCAACATATATACAAAAACTACGATCAGGATAAGCTGGTAGTTCCTGTATTAAAGGATGTTTCGCTGCAGGTCGAAGAGGGCGAATATGTTGCTATCATGGGACCTTCGGGATCAGGAAAGACCACACTTATGAATATCGTCGGATGTCTGGATCTGCCTACATCCGGTACATATATTTTAGATGACAGACCGGTCAGTGAGCTAAAGGAAAAGGAGCTTACAAAAGTCCGTAGGAATACTATAGGATTTGTATTCCAGAATTTCCAGCTCATGCCGCGTGAGAGCGCGCTTGACAATGTATGCCTGCCTTTAGTGTATGCGGGCATCAGCAAAAAAGACAGACACAAAATGGGTATGGAAGCCTTAGAAAAAGTAGGTCTCGCAGACAGGGCGGATTTTAAGCCTACACAGCTTTCCGGTGGACAGAAGCAGAGAGTTGCCATTGCAAGAGCCATGGTCAATCATCCAAAGCTTTTACTCGCAGATGAGCCTACGGGAGCACTTGATTCCAAATCCGGCAAGCAGGTGCTTGAGCTTTTTGAGATGTTAAATGAAGCGGGTGTGACGATAGTCATGATCACACATGACAGAAAAGTTGCCGAGCAGGCAAAGAGGATCGTTCACATAATAGACGGTGAGATCACCGAAGAGGGACAGGAGGTACATGATGAAAAAGAAAATTAAGATCATTATTATAACTGTCCTGATAGTTGCGGTTGTAGCAGGTGGTATCGGAGGAGCTGTTTACTATAAGAACTCAAGCGGTACGGCCGAGGTACAGAGCGTATCTATGATTTCCACTACCAATGATTACACATCAATGACCAGTGAGGGAATCGTGTGTGATGATGCCTCACAGACCATATATTTACAGGACGGACAGAAAGTTACGGATGTATATGTGACAAAGGGACAGCAGGTAAAGGCAGGAGATAAGCTCATGGCATATGATGTGACCAGCCTTTCACTTTCAGTTGAGATGAAGCAGCTTGAGATCGCAAGCTATGAAAACCAGCTTGCTACGGAAAAGGAAAAGCTTGCAAAGCTTAAAAACACAAAACCTGTTGCAAAACAGCCTGACACACCTGTTACACCTGAGCCTGACACACAGCCTGATGTACAGCCAGAGGAACAACGTGATGTGATAAAAGATCTTTCAGATGCCACAGGAACCGGAAGCGCAGACGATCCTTACATCATAAGCTGCAGCGAGGATTCATATGTTTCGGGAGCACTTTTAAATAAGCTCATGAACGATGGAGCTGTCGCAAAATTTGTTGTTGGTGATGCAGAAGATCCTGATATGTCGCTTACAGTAAAGGGTGATTCACTTTCAGGCTACGACGATTCCGATGAGGTAAGACTTTTCCTTGGAAGTACAGCCACAGATGATTCTTCCACAGAAGATACAAGTGAGCCTGTGACAGAGCCTGTTGTAGATGAAAGCACATCAGAGGATGATACACAGACATATACAGCAGAGGAGCTTAAACAGGCTATAGAAGAACAGACAAGAAGCGTTGCTTCCACAGACCTTGAAAAGAGAATGGCAGAGGCAGATCTTAAGGAGCTTCAGACACAGCTTGATGATGGCATCGTGTATGCAAAGAAGGACGGTGTTGTTACGACAGTATCTGATCCACAGAATCCTCCACAGGATGGAAGTCCATTTTTACAGCTTTCAGGCGCAGAGGGACTTTATATCTCAGGAACGATCGGAGAGCTTGATCTTGACACTGTAAAGGTAGGTCAGTCGGTATCAGCAGTCAACTATTCTACAGGAGACAGCTTTGAGGGTACTATCTCAGAGATCAGTAATGTACCTTCGGACAGCATGAACTATTACGGAGACAGCAATCCAAACTCTTCTTACTATGAGTACACAGCATATATTGAGAATCCTGAAGGACTTAACAAGGGAGATTATCTTGAACTTACAATAGATACTTCATCCGGGGATTCAAATGGAGGACTTTATATCGATAAGTCATATGTGCGTACCGAAAAAGGACAGTCATATGTATACAAGGATGACAACGGAAAACTTGCAAAACAGCCTGTTGTAACAGGACAGACTCTCTGGGGTTCATATGTGGAGATCAAATCCGGCATCACTGAGGAAGACAGCATTGCATTCCCATATGGCGTAAAAGAGGGCGAAAAGACCAAGGCATCAGATGATGCTATGTATTATTAATTTTGCAGGGAGGATAAAAAATGCTTGAAAATATTAGATTGTCCTTTCGGGGCATCTGGTCACATAAGATGCGTTCGTTCCTTACGATGCTCGGAATAATCATCGGAATTGCAGCAATTATCGCGATAGTTTCTACAATTCAGGGAACAAACGACCAGATAGAGAAGAACCTTATCGGTTCAGGAAGCAACAATGTAAAAGTGTCATTACAAAAAGACGGATACGATATGGATTTGTCATATGACAGTGTTCCTGCGGGGCTGACAGAGGTATCGCAGAGCACACTTGACGCAATAAAAGATCTCGACCATGTCGAGGCAGCATCACTGTACCGCACCAGACAGGACTACGGCAGTGTATACTATCAGAACACAGCTCTTTCAGGAGGCAATGTAACCGGTATAGACAAGGATTATCTGTCTACCTGTAATTACATGATCATGAAGGGCAGAGGCTTTTCAGACAGTGATTTTTCCAAGAATAAAAGAGTCGCTCTTGTAGATGAAAATGTGGAGAGCAGCCTTTTTTCAGGGGAGAGTGCAGTAGGAAAAACTATAGAGATAAAGGGTTATCCATATACGGTTGTAGGTGTGGTGACGGAAAAGGATGCATATGATCTTGTGATCAACTCTATAGATGATTACTATATGTATGCCTATAGTGATTCATCAGGAAACGTATTCGTACCGGACGGAACATGGCCTGTTATCTATGGTTATGATGAGCCGCAGAATCTCATCATAAAGGCAGACAGCACAGACACAATGGCAGCAGCAGGAAAAGCCACTGAGGAAGAATTAAACGCCCATATCAACATCACTGATGGATCTGATGTGCAGTACAAGGCAGAGGATCTTCAGGAGCAGGCAAAACAGATACAGCAGCTTAGCCAGTCAACAAATATGATGCTCATCTGGATCGCAGGAATTTCACTTTTAGTAGGCGGTATCGGAGTAATGAACATCATGCTCGTATCAGTTACAGAGAGAACATCCGAGATCGGTCTTAAAAAAGCTATAGGAGCAGGAAAGAGCGCGATCCTTGGACAGTTCCTTACAGAGGCAGTGGTACTTACCAGCTTAGGAGGTCTGGTCGGAGTGATAGTCGGAGTGATACTATCAAAGGTGATCTCTATGTTAAACGGTACACCAACGGCAATAAATCCGGCAGCAGCGATACTTGCGGTACTGTTTTCAATGGCTATCGGAATAATATTCGGTATGCTTCCATCATACAAGGCTGCAAACCTTAATCCTATAGATGCACTCAGACATGAGTAAGAATTATAGTATTTTGACGTTTGGTTAACAATATGTAATAACCCATAAATACAAGTAAAATACTAGCATTTAAACTTCGTGAAAAAAGTAACAATTTCTTGTATTTTGATAAGTACATGGGTAGAAAAACCTAAAAAAATTTTGTAAAATGTTCCTAGTAGAGAGATACTAGGAGCATTTTTTTGCTCTATTATAATTTAGAGCAAAGCAGACATTTTCATGGGAAGAAAACGAAAGTGTCTGCAATTAGGGTTTTATTTGGTTAATCTATTCAATTAGAGGAAAAGGAGATAATATGTACGCTGACGAAAACGTAATCAAGATCAAACACGAAGTTTTATATGAGGTTGCAAAGGCTTCTTTCGATGGTAACCTTGATGAGATAAGAGACGATATCCCATTCAAGCTTATTCCAGGACCTACACCTCATTTCCGTTGTTGTATTTATAAAGAAAGAGAGATCATCCGTCAACGTGTCAGACTTGCAGAGGGAAAAGCACCAAGCGCAAATGATGACGGAAACGTGATCCAGGTTATCAGCTCAGCTTGTGAGGATTGTCCTATTTCAAGTTATACAGTTACAGAGAACTGCCAGAACTGTCTTGGAAAAGCATGTATCAATGCATGTAAATTTGGAGCTATCGAGGCAGGACGCCATCGTTCACATATCGATCCGCAGAAATGTAAAGAGTGTGGAAGATGTGCACAGGCATGTCCTTACAATGCTATCGCACATTTAAAGAGACCATGTAAGTTCTCTTGTCCTGTAAATGCCATTACATACAACGAGTACGGCATTTCAGTTATCGATGACAGCAAATGTATCAGATGTGGAAAGTGTATCCATAGCTGTCCATTCGGAGCTATCGGATCAAAGACATTCATGGTAAATGTAATTGATGCTATCAAATCAGAGGATAAGCACGTATATGCAATGGTTGCACCTGCTACAGAGGGACAGTTCGGAGCAAACATCACTATGAATAGCTGGAAGAAAGCTATGCAGGCAGTTGGTTTCAATGGTTTCGTAGAGGTTGCTCTCGGTGGAGATATGACTGCAGCATACGAGGCTGATGAGTGGCTCGAGGCATATGAGGCAGGAGAGAAGAAAGTAACATCATGCTGTCCTGGTTTCGTAAACATGGTAAGAAAACATTATCCAGATCTTGCCGACAAGATTTCTACAACAGTTTCACCAATGTGTGCTGTTTCAAGAATGATCAAGGCAAAAGATCCGGATGCTGTTACAGTATTCATCGGACCATGTATTGCAAAGAAGTCTGAGGTAGTAGACCAGCAGATCAAGGACAATGCAGACTATGTACTTACATACAGTGAGATCCGTGCCATCATGAGAGCTAAGGGTGTAGAGCTTGAGGCTGATGATACATCATACCAGGAGGGATCTGTATACGGTAAGCGTTTCGGTAACTCAGGTGGAGTTACAGCCGCAGTTCTTCAGAGCATGAAAGAGAAGAACGTAGATATCGACTGCAAGGTCTGCAAGGCAAACGGAGCAGCAGAGTGTAAGAAGGCACTTCTTCTCATGAAAGCGGGAAAACTTCCTGAGGACTTTATCGAGGGAATGGCTTGTGAGGGCGGTTGCGTAGGCGGACCAAGCTCATACAATGATATGGTCACAACAAAGAAATTCCGTGATGACCTTCTAGGAAGAGCAGATGATCGTGAGATTAGAGCAAATATCGCAAATTACCATATGGAGACATTCCATATGCACCGTGATGAGCAGTAATCACAAGCATACATTAGTTTTTTAATGTAATTGTAATTAGGTTCAAAATCCGCTATACTAAAATCATAGTATAGCGGATTTTTTAGTGGAGGCTCATATGGTATGTTCTTTAAAATTGCCGGTTGGTATAGATAGTTTTGAAAAAATCATAAAAAATAAATTTTATTATATTGACAAGACAAAACTTATAGAGCAGTTGGTGGAAGATGGAGGCGAAGTAACTCTGCTTACACGTCCGAGACGTTTTGGAAAGACATTAAATATGAGCATGTTGCGCGCCTTTTTTGAGATTGGTGCAGATACCTCTTTGTTTGAAGGGTTATATATTTCTGAAAATAAAACACTTTGTGCAGAACATATGGGAAAATATCCTGTCATATTTCTATCGCTCAAGAGTGTGGAGGGACTAACCTTTGAAAGTGCAAAATATCGTATCATTGAGCTTATAGGAAGAGAAGCAAAACGTTTTGATTTTCTTTTGGAGAGCGACAGACTTTCTGAGGATGAAAAGTGGCAATATAAAGCCATAACGGAGATGAAAAATGGCAAGTTTTCTATGGATGAAGATATTATGGCTTCAAGTATACAGATATTGTCATATTTATTATTCAGGCATTTTGGAAAAAAGGCTGTAATACTCATAGATGAATATGATGTACCGTTGGATAAGGCATTCGGAAATGGTTACTATCATGAGATGGTTTTACTTATCAGGGGAATTTTCGGAATGGCATTAAAGAGCAATGAAAGTTTGGCATTTGCTGTTTTGACAGGCTGTTTAAGAATTACAAAAGAAAGCATTTTTACCGGTCTTAATAATTTTAAAGTGTTGTCTATTCTTGATTCCAGATTTGATGAACAGTTTGGTTTTACTGACAATGAGGTAAAGAAAATTCTCAAAGATTATGATCTTGCATCGCATTTTGAGGAAACGAAGGAATGGTATGACGGATACCATTTTGGCAATGCGGATATATATTGTCCGTGGGATGTCATAAATTATGTGGATCAGCTTAAATATGATAAGACAGCATTGCCACAGGATTTCTGGTCTAATTCAAGTGGCAATGCCATAGTCCGCAGATTAATAGATAAGGCTGATGTTTCTACGAAAAATGAGATAGAATGTCTTATTGCAGGGGAATGCATTGAAAAGGATGTAGCACCGGAGCTTACTTATGACGAGATTGACAAAAATATAGAAAATCTATGGAGTGTGCTCTTTACAACCGGCTATCTGACACATAAGGGACGCACCGAAAGTGGAAAATATAGTCTTGTAATACCAAACAGGGAAGTAAGAAATCTTTTTGTTAAGAAAATTAAAGAGTGGTTTTCTGATGTGTCCAAAAATGATGGAAAGACACTTGATGAGCTGTGTGATGCCTTTATAAACAAGGATGCCCAGAAAATCGAAAAGATATTTGGCGATTATCTCTGGAATACGATCAGCATACGTGATACCGCAGTTGCAAAAGAAAAAAAGGAAAATTTCTATCATGGTATTTTACTTGGACTTTTAGGTTACAAATCAAACTGGCTTATAAAGTCAAATGCTGAGTCGGGAACAGGTTATAGCGACATATTAGTGGAGGTTCCGACAAATCGTACCGGAATTGTGATCGAGCTTAAGTATGCTGAGGATGGAAATCTTGATAAAGCAAGTGAAGCAGCATTAAAGCAGATTGAACAAAAGGAGTATGTAACAAGGCTGAAACAGGATGGAATGAAAAATTTCATAAAGTATGGTATAGCATGCTTCAAAAAGGTGAGCAAGGTTGTGGTTGCGGAGTAGTTTGATAACTGACACAATCAGTTTAAGCAATGTAGTATTGGTATAAGCTACAGCAAATGAGATGAGGTGAAAAGGCAAGATGGGAATATATTTTAATCCTGATAATGACAGTTTTAAAAAGGATAAGAATTTTAGAATATATGTTGATAAAACAGAACTCTTAAATTTCTTGAATGAAGTTGTGGAAACACCGAGAAATTGTATTGCAGTAAGCCACGCAAGACGTTTCGGAAAATCCCATGCGGCAGGAATGATAGATGCATATTACAGTTGCGGCTGCGACTCGTCAGAACTGTTTAAGGACACTAAAATCTCATCAGATCCTGATTATAAGAAATACATGAATAAGTATAATGTTATCCATCTTGACATTTCATCTTTCTGGGACGATTTTAAAGATAATATTGTTGAAAAAATACAGGAATATGTATTGGATGATCTAAAAGAAGTATTCCATGAAAAAGTGGATTTTTCAAAGAAATTCAGTAACGTTTTGATGGCAGTTTACAAGCTGACAGGTGTTCCGTTTGTTATAATCATAGATGAATGGGACTGCCTTATCAGAAACAGCGAGGATAAGGAACTGGTTCATAAGTATTTGCAATTTTTACATTCGCTGTTCAAATCTGAAGAATCAAAATCATTTCTGGCACTGGCGTATATTACCGGAATACTTCCGATAAAAAAGATAAGGGATGAGTCGGCATTAAATAATTTTCAGGAATTTACAATGCTTAAATCAAGGCCTATTACGCAATACTATGGCTTTACAGAGAATGAAGTAAGGGCATTATGCAAGCAATATGATATGGATTTTGAAAGCATGAAGGCATGGTATAACGG
>CAVABC010000107.1:0-9331 GCA_963586665.1 Acutalibacteraceae bacterium | reverse complement strand
TAAAACAGTATAACACAAAATAAAAGTGACATGGTGAACTGATTGAAATGCTTCTGATTTTTGTATCTGATGATTGATTGAATGATAAGGAGATAAGATACGATGAGAACAATATTTGCAGAATACAATCCACACAGAAACAGCATTGATGTATATACCAGTGCTGGCTATATGCTCCGCATTGACTGTTGGGAAGCTGAAAAGAATTTAATAACTACTCCCGGATCAGAATGTGCATTAACGTCTCTTGCTGTCGATGAACCACTTGAATATGTAAAATTATATCTTGATGGGAATTTACAGATATGGGTAGATGTAGAAGATTCACTAGAAATTTAAAAACAGCAGCGTGAATACCTGCTTTTAATTTTGGATATTCACGCTGCTAATATTAGCATCTACTTTGTAACCTTAGTTCCGCCGAACACCTCCGACATAGGAATTTTTTCAAGCATATCATTTATTTTTTTCACTTCTTCTGGTGTTAGTAAAATATCAGATGCCCCCGCATTTTCTTTTAAACGTTCCAGCTTTCTTGTTCCCGGGATCGGAACAAGATATGGTTTCTTATCTATCATCCATGCCAGAGAAATCTGGGCAACTGTCGCATTCTTTTCTTCTGCAAATGCCTGTATCCACGCTAAAAACTCCTGATTTTTCTCGTAAGAATCTTTTTGGAATTGCGGCATAATTGAACGGTAGTCTGTATTTTTCTCAAAAACAGATTGTGCATCGTATTTACCAGACAAAAATCCATTTGCCAGTGGTGAAAACGCCACAAATCCTATATTTAATTCTTCCAGTACTGGGAATAATCTTTCATGCCATCTCGCCATCATGGAATAGCGGTTTTGTATTGCTGTTACCGGGCAGACTGCATGTGCCCTGCGGAGATATTCTTCTGACATTTCCGATAAACCCCAGTGCAGAATTTTTCCTTCCTGCATTAGTTCAGACATCACTCCAGCCACTTCTTCCGGAGCAATATCTGGATCGGTACGATGCTGGTAATACAAATCAATATGATCTGTCTGCAAGCGTAACGATGATTGCTCCACAGATTTACGGATAACTTCTGGTCTTGCATCTGGAACAAGTGGCTTGTTAGGCTCTCGACTACTCATATCAAAATGTATTCCAAATTTTGTCGCAAGCACAATCTTATCACGATATGGTTTCAGAGCTTCTCCTACCAGTTCTTCATTTCCATGAGGATGATCCGGTGTGCCATAAACTTCGGCTGTGTCAAAAAATGTATATCCCATATCTACTGCCTGTGCAATCAGATTTATCATTTCTTTTTTATCTGCCGGGGCACCATACGCATGGTTCATTCCCATACATCCAAGTCCTACTGCTGAAACTTCCAGGTCTTTTCCTAAAATCTTTTTTCTCATTTTTAAAACTCCTTATACATGATACTGATTTGCTTTTTCCAGAAATTCCGTTACTGCTTTTCCGGTACTACGTGCTGTTGCATAAGTATGTCCAGTATCCAATGTTGCAATCTGTTTCATCTCTTCTTCAGACAAGTCAAAATCAAAAATATCCAGATTTTCTTTCATTCTGACAGGGTTTGAAGACTTTACAACCGGGACAATTTCCCTTTGTACAAGCCATCTTAAAACAATCTGTGCCACTGATTTATCATGCTTCTTTGCAATACTGCATAATATTTCATTGGAAAAAAGATCTTCTTTTCCGGCGGCAAGAGGCGACCATGCCTGCATCAGAATGTTTTGTCCTTTCAAATACCTGCTCTCGTCTTCACGCTGGAAATACGCATTGCACTCAATCATATTTACTGCCGGTTTTACCTTGTTAAAGAACAGAAAATCAGCCATTCTGTCCTGCGTAAAATTATCCACTCCAATAGATTTTACTTTTCCCTCTTCATACAATTCTTCTAAAGCACGCCATGCGCCGTAATAATCATTGTATGGCTGATGAATCAGATATAAATCCACATAATCCAGCCCAAGGCGGTCAAGGGAACGCAGGAATCCTTCTTTTGCTTTTTCGTAAGAAGTGTCCGTAATCCAAAGTTTTGTAGTAACAAATAATTCTTCTCTGCTGACAATTCCTTCTGCAATCACACGCTTGATTGCTTTCCCAACAGCAGTTTCATTTTCGTAAGCAGCTGCAGTATCAATCAGGCGGTAACCTGTTTTAACTGCCTGTACAACTGCATTTTCACATTCTTCCAGATCCGTCATACGGAATACTCCGTAACCGATTGGTGGCATCTTTACACCATTATTTAATACAATATCTTTTCTTTCCATAATTACATCTCTCCTTTATCTGTCTGAAATCTTTTCGATGGATGATAAATTACTAATACCAGAAATATCAGTAATGCCGTCACCGAAAGGCTGACCGGATAAGCGGTTAATATTCCAGCAAACGTTTTGTGTGAAGGGAATACTGCCATAATCCAGAAAATTCTCACTCCGCATATTCCCAGCGTTGTCACGATAGCCGGTATTAGGGAAAAGCCAAATCCTCTCATATAACCGGACATATTTTCATACAGCATACTGAAGGTGTATGCAGAGAATACCATAATAAGTCTCGTGTATCCTACAGAAATAACCTCTGGATCATTATTGAAAATGGAAAGCAATGCCTTTCCTGTCAGCAGGATCAATACAATGGCACAAGCAGTTGCAATCGCATCTTCAACAATACATAAAATCAAAACTTTTCGGCATCGCTTAATCTGTCCCGCACCATAATTTTGTCCAACAAAAGTCGTACAAGCCTGACTGAATGAATTCAATATATCATACGCAAAAATTTCAATATTGTAAGCTGCTGACGATGCCGCCATAACGACTGTTCCAAGGCTGTTGATTGCTGACTGGATCACGATATTGGCTACTGCAAATACCGCACTCTGGATTCCTGCCGGTAAACCAATTCTCATGATCTGTCCTAATATTTTCCGGTCAATTCTCAGTTCCTTCCATTCTACATGAATCAGTTCTTTCGTTTTTACAAGACGATAAAATAGTAAAATGGAACTTACCGCATTGGAAACAACGGTTGCAATAGCAACACCATTGACTGTCATGTGTAAAACAGCTACAAAGAACAGATTCAGCAGTACATTCAAGATTCCTGATATTGTCAATATGACAAGCGGCGTTTTCGTATCTCCTGTACTTCTGAAAATAGCTGCTTCAAAGTTATAGAGCAATATGACTGGCATTCCAATCAGGTAGATTCTTAGATAAAGCAGAGCTTCCGGGAAGACCTCCCCCGGTACCTGAAGGGCTGACAGTAAGGGATTCGCAATCAATTCCCCGGCAATGGCGACGCCGATTCCTGCCAGTATTGCAATAATAATCGAAGTATGAACCGCCTTTGTAACAGCATCTTTATCTTTTCTTCCGATGGCATTGGCAATGACAACATTCGCTCCAAGTGCAATCCCAACAAACAGATTGACAATCAGTGAAATAATCGAACTGTTTGCACCAACTGCCGCCACTGCGATTGTTTTTCCTGCTCCGGTAAAGTTCCCGACAACCGCAATATCAGAAGCATTAAAAAGCTGCTCTAAAATAGCTGTTGCCGCCACTGGGAGTGCAAATAGCGGCAGCTTATTCCAGATGGAGCCATGTAACATATCCAATGGTTTTCGTTTTCTGTTTTCTATCATTTTCTCAATCCTCTTATCTATGTTCTGTCAGTAAAAAGTATAATCTTCTTCGATTAAAATAACAAATACTTATATAGAATGATTTATCATAATTGACAGGAATAATAAAAAGGATTACACTCATAATAATTTACTAAATTATTTATAAATCACAACTAACGAGGTAATGATTATGGAATTACGAACATTACAATATTTTCTTGCCGTAACCAAAGAAGAAAATATCACAAGAGCTGCTGAGAGCCTGCATATCTCACAGCCGTATCTTTCCAAGCAACTTATGGAGCTGGAAAATGAATTCGGGAAACAACTGCTGATTCGTGGCAAGCGCAAAATTACATTGACGGAAGATGGAATTATTCTTAGAAAACGGGCAGAGGAAATCCTGTCCTTAGTGGAAAAAACCGAATATGATTTAAGCTCTAACAACCCGCAAATTAGTGGAGAAATTACGATTGGCGGCAATCCAACAATGACAGTATTAAATACAGCCGCATGTCTTCGGTCAAAATATCCGGATGTGCATTTTCAATTTTACAGTAGCGATGCGATTGATGTATTAGAACGTCTGGAACACGGAAGTATTGATTTTGCTATATTTTTGGAACCGATTGATATTTCCGAATATGATTACATCCCACTGCCGGAATCATCCCGCTGGGGACTTTTAATGCTTTCTGACTGCGAGCTTGCAGAAAATGATTTTATAGAGAAGAAAGATATTTTAAAAATACCTCTGATTTTTCATCGGAGAGCCGGTCTACAACAGTTGATTTATCATTGGGCTGATACTGATATAGAAAACTTCAATATTGCTGCCACATATAATGTAGTCAATGGCTCTCCGACCAAATTTATCAAAAGTGGATTAGGTTTTTATCTGACCACTGAAGATTTACTTCCAACGGTGTTGGAACAGGATGTTTGTTTCCGCCCTCTGAATCCACCATTGGAAATTCATTACGCATTGATCTGGAAAAGAACTGCCTTTCAATCAAAGGCTGCTGAAATGTTTATAAAAGAAATAAAGCATACAGATATATCAGGTTCTTCCTTCTCGGTATAATTATTTTCTGAATTACTATGCATTTAAAAAATACTACTGACAATAAGTTCTGTATAGGTATGTTAAATTTAATTCCTAAGTATCAAAACCATGGTATTGATTTTTCGCTTTGACTATGATATAACTATGAACAAAGGGAGGTGATTTGGAATGAGCGAAGAAATATATCATCTGGCATCTTTTCAAATTTTGTATAATATTATTCAAAAAAAATGTCAGACTGCAATCAAAGATTTAGATATAACTATGTCTCAGGGTGGTGTAATAGCTGCACTCATGAATTTTCCTAACGAGAAAGTACCTTTAAAAGATCTTGAAAAAAAACTTCAACTTTCTCAATCTGTAACAGCAGGACTTGTTACCCGTCTTGAACAAAAAGGCTACATTGAAAGTTTTGAAAGTAAAGATGATAAGCGAATCAAGATTGTTAAAGCTACTACATTAGGAAAAGAAAAATGTCAGGCTGCACAAAAAGTTTTAGCTAATGTTGAACAGGAAATTCTTGCTTCATTGACTGAGGCTGACAAAAACGACATGTATCGAATATTTAAAAAACTTTTAAATTCTAATAAATAACCGATACCCGTTGAAATACGGGTATTTATATAGCACTATCAATCTCATGGTATCAACACCTTAGAATCGATATCATGGAATCAAGGAGGACACATATGAAATCTAAAATATCACTTGAAACATTTAATGAAATGACAGTATCTCAGGCAGTAATTAAAAATGCTGTTCCAGCAATGATATCAATGCTGATGTTCCTTGTTTATAATCTGGCAGATACATTATTCATTGGTATGACTCATGATGCTTATCAAATGGCGGCTATTTCTCTTTCTGCTCCTTTATTCATGCTTTTCACTGCATTTTCAAATGTATTTGGTATGTGAGGCGCTTCTGTTATTGCAAGAGCTCTTGGAGAAAAAAGTATGATTATGTTAAAAATGTAAGTTCATTCTGCAGCTGGATAGCGATTGGAATTGGTGTATAATTTGCACTAATCTTTATTCTGTTTGCAAAACCAATTTTACTTGTATTGGGTGCAAGCGAAGCGACTCTTCCATTGGCATATAAATACGTGTGCATTGTTGCAAGTGCTGGTCCGTTCACTATGATAACAGGCACATTTTCCAAAATACTGATGTCAGATGGACAGCCCCAAAAAGCAATGACAGGCTCCATGCTTGGGAACATTATCAATATTATCCTCGACCCGTTATTTATACTTGTTTGTCATTGGAACATTACGGGAATAGCCCTTGCTACACTTATCGGTAATATCATTTCCGCAGTATATTTTATTATTTACTTCACACATGGAGACTCTATGCTGAGTATTAGCCCAAAAGATTTTACAGTAAAGAATAAGGTATGCGTAAACGTACTTGCCATTGGAGTCCCAGCAGCTCTTGGTGCTTTAACAATGGGGGTTTCTTCAATATTTCAGAATCGTTTAATGGTGGATTATGGAGATATGGCTCTTGCGGGCATAGGCGTTGCAGGTAAGCTAACAATGATCTCCGGCATACAAGTACAAGTTCATCTGCTCCATTTTGATATCGGTCCTGATACCTCGCTGGGATATTACCATTTCCACCGGCATTGACCAATGAAATGTCATATTGCTCATTCCATACTTTTAAATCTTTTAATCGGTTTAGATACTCATATTCCTCATTACCTTCACAGATAATGCAGATTTTATGATTATCCAAAAACTTAGGGAGTTTATTTGGCATCGGCATCATCCCCCTTTACATTACCTTTAATACTAAGTAAAGAGTTAATCAATTCAGGATCAGGCAAAGCACCAAGTGCACCTTTTCTATATTTTTCCATAACATCCGTCGTATCCCTCACTCCCTGCTGTGCAGTAAAATCAGCAAGTGAATATACATATACACCTTCCTCATCTTTATGCACAAACCAAATCTGCTCCTTCCGGAACATTCTCTTGCAATCCATGAGATTTATATCATGAACTGTAAATATCATCTGTGCACTTGTATTTAATTCATTATTAAACATCGCAACAATCGCTCTTGTAATCTTAAAATGAATACTGCTATCCAACTCATCCACCACTAATATTCTGCCCTGTTCAAGTGCTTCAATTACATAACTAGCAATAGCTGCAATCTTCTTTGTTCCTGTGGAATCAAACATCATACTTGGTACATGAACGCCTTTATATGTGGAAACTAACCTAATCTGATCCATAATATTCTCCGGAATATCAAGCACTTTCTCATCTGGTTTTTCATCCCCTTCACCAGTTTTCAGTTGTATTTTATCCATATCCACATATTCAAAGTTATCCATATACAGATCTGCATTTTTTATAAACTCAACAACCTTTTGCTGTAACTGATTCTTATTTTTCATGAGTTCAATTGTGTGTTGCATAGGTATGTTATTCATATTGATGATATCAATTTTTTCTGCAAATCCGACAAGAATCTGCTTCATCTCGTTGACATGTTCAAATTTACTTGTATCTACTACATAGCATAGCAAATTATTCTTAGATACTACCGGCATCATAGTCTGCACAGCTTCATCAATGCATTCATATATTTCACTAATGGTATCCTTTTTCAACCAGCAAACTTCTTTTTCATTGTTATATTGATCTTTGAATATCTCAGAAAATGATTCATATATATATTCTTCTTTTTCTGCATCATACTTAAAATCATACGAGAACTTTCTTCCAGATGACATAAATGTAACGCCCAACTCACATACATCACTCTCAGTAAATATATTAGACATCAAACCATTCTTCTTATTTAAAAGTACGTTTCTTATTGCTCTAATACACTTGATTAGACATGTTTTTCCAGCATTGTTTGGTCCATATATTCCTACTGTTTTAAGCACATTAAAATTATTCTCCTGATGAACGTTTGCTCCAAATTTTTTATTTCGCATATCTGCTTTCATCGAAAATGTAATGTCATCCTCAAATGCATAACAGTTTTTTGCTCTTATCTCTATAATCATGGCTCATTCCTCCAAGTCACTTTTCTTCTTTACTTATCATTATTATATCATTAATTATTTTTTATGCAACTATTTTTCACAAAAAATATAATTTAGGGGTTAATTAAACTTAACATAGCAAAAAGGACAGCCTCCCAGCCGCCCTCTACATCACACATACACCACCTCCCTCACCACAATCTCCTCAGCACAAGCAATAAGATTATTCATCTTCCCCACCCACATCATCTGATTCTCTGCTTTCAATTTCTCTGTCACACCTTGCTTTTCCTTCATCTGTTCAACAAGTCTGTCCCGCATCTCATAACATTCCTCGTCAATCTCATGCAGATATTCATTTAGTCTTCCATCAAATAACAGCTCCATATAATATCCATGTTTGAACTCTTTCAGATACTCACACCTCATATGTCCAAACTTTCCGATATTATACTTTGTTCCCTCCGGTAACTGTAAATCCGGATAATAAATATCATCATCACCTAACACATAAGTAATACCATTCTCTACAATAACTTTCTCCAATTTTTCCATAACTTTCATCCACCTTTCTACGCTATTTCTCACACCTTAACATCAATAATAGCCTCTGACCCTTTTACAGCCTCTCACATACACTCTGATTCCAACATATACTGCCTGAACTAATAACAATAAAGCAACAAGATTCAGCCTTACTAATGCCTTTATCCAATCTCCAAAATACACTGCCAAAGCTAAACTTGTTACCGTCACTCCAACGCTAATCACATCCCAACAATTCTCCCTATATAGCTTCGTTACTTTCTTTTCAATAATCACTATAAGTATACCCACAACAGCTATTGCTCCAACAATTACTATAATAAACAATAACCAATGCACCATAATCTTTACTTGCTGACATAAACAGCACCTCCTTCATTGTATATTCTGATATGGATTCCCACGTAAATATCGCAGATAATCATCATGCAAGTCTGCCTGCTCCTTTAATGTTCCTGATAGGCTCTCCGCATATAGCGTTGATATCAGATAGGATTCCATATTTTTGATTTTCAAACTGTTATCAACCAAGCGTTCCAACAGATTAGCAATATGAACTGGTTTCAGCTTTAGAAACTGACTTTTTACAACCTGCCAAGGATATTTTGTCCCCTTAATCGTCATCTGCTTTCTTGGAATGCACACAACATCGCAGATGGTATCATATATCTCACGTATCATTTCCTGTTCGCTGGCATTTCCTTGTGCCTGCTCATAAAATTGCTCTACTCTGCCAATAGCACCGCCGGACTGTCCTCGCTTACGCTCCGTCCAATGATACTGCCGACCATTCGAGCCTTTTATTACATATTCTTCTTAATCCAAAGCCTCATACTCTGTGCGATTCCCTCTACCTCTTCAAGATTCTTCACAATCTCTTCAAGTTCTGGTTTTTCGCTTTCATCAATCACACCATCTGCTGTAATATCGAGAAGCATTTCTTTTGTTCTTCCAATCTTCCGAAAGACCGAAAGTGTTCTGACTGTTATCCTGTCCAGATCAGCTAGTGCATCGAATAATAAATAACTGACACATGCGACGATTTATAGTATAATAGT
>CAVABC010000106.1:0-9373 GCA_963586665.1 Acutalibacteraceae bacterium | reverse complement strand
TGTAGTTTATCATTGGACATACAAAATGGATGAAATCAGTGTTGCAGAGGCTGAATCAGCTGGAGTTAAATCTAATGAATCGTTAAGTGTCAGTTAATTATTATTCGATGTACTAGTGTTGGCGCAAGTCCTGAATTGGAAGATACGAAAAAATTGTATGAAAATTTAGAGCTGTTTAATAACAGACAGCAGGATATGTGCGCAGAGCTGGCTGATAACGTATCTTCTCTTGAGGATGAACTGTTCAGAATAGAGGAGTACGTCAATATGGCTTTACAGTACCAGCGTGTGAGCAGCTCGGAAAATGATCTGGTGCTTGAGAAAATAAGCATCTACAAAGTGATACGTGAGACTATCAGAAAGTATGCAAAGATCATGATACGCAGGCACATAAAGATAAATTATGATGGGACAGAGCAGGAAGTCTATACTGACGAAAAATGGCTGGCATTTATACTGGAGCAGATACTTTCAAATGCCATAAAATACACCTCACAGGGAGCTATCACTGTAGAGATAGTGAATGAGACAAACTGGTGCTTTATTACAATAAAAGATAGCGGAATAGGTATCCGTTCCGAAGATCTGCCGCGTATATTTGAAAAGGGTTATACCGGTTATAACGGACACTCAGACAAGAAAGCGACAGGAATAGGGCTTTATCTGTGTAAGCAGATGATCGATAAGCTGGGACATACGATTCGTGTGGAGTCAGAAGTAGGAAAAGGGACTACGGTCTGGATCGGTTTTAATCTCAAATATGTGGATACGAGGGATTAATAATGTGATTAGTAAAACGATTAAAAAACAATTAATGGTTGGGGTGATGTGTATTAATGATTTATAATAACAATAGCAGACAGCTAAATATAGTATGCTAAATATGAATTTAGGAGGAAAAATGAGAATAAAAAGGAAATATATACCATTAACAATAGCAGCAGTCGCATGTGCTGCGGCATTAACAATGGCAGGATGTGAGAAAAAAGATACAACAGCACCGCAGTCAAATGACTCGCTGACAGATTTTCCGATAAATACAGAGACACAAAAGCCTGTATACACGGATGATACAGAGCAGACAACAAATGTAAACGAAAGTAGTCCTGATGAGACAGAAGATACTGAAAATCTATCATCTGATATTCAGGCTGAATTAGCTAAGCTCGAAGAACAGGACAATGCGATCAATGACAGACTTAGAAATGAAAGCCTCACACAGGATGAGATGAACAGACTCACAGCACAGAGATACAAGCTATGGGATGATGAGTTAAACTCAATCTGGGCACATCTTAAAGATACGCTCGATGAGGGAACTATGAGTAAACTTACAGAAGAGGAACGCAGCTGGATAAGTGATAAGGACAGCAAGGTTGAAGCGGCAGGAAAAGAGGCGGAAGGCGGTACAATGCAGCCTATGCTGGAAAATGATGAGGCTGCGGACATTACAAGGGAGAGGGTATACGAACTGGCAGAATACTACAAATAGTTATAAAATAAAACAAAAGATTATGACTGGGGGTTGAAATATGAAGGAAATAAATGAGTCCGGTGTGTTGGGAGGCAGAGGTCTTGGTTTGTTGCTAAATATGTTTGTGCTGGAATATATATTTGAATTTTATAAGAATAGATTTATATGTATTGCCTTGATACTGTTTGCACTATGTGGTCTGATTGTGCTTAGGAAGAGTATAAGAGCTTTTGGGACGGAAAATATCTGGAACATAAGACTATTGGGGACATATGTATCGTTTAATGCATTATTTAGTGGTTTGGGATGCTTAATAGGATATTTTTACAGTGATATGCTATTGGTTCAGACAGATTATATTCCTGTATGGGAGAAAGTCATTCTGTGCGTATTATATCTGATAGTATTTTGGGTTACAGAGCTTCCGAGTAGTCCTGCTATAAGATTTTCTTCAAGGAACGAGTATAGAAAGATGGAGTAAGGAAACGGAGAATATAAGATGGATAAAACGATTTATACTATTATCATAACATTGATCTACTGTGTTATCGTGGGACTGAAATACATTATAAAGCATAAAAATAGTAAGAAAATCAGCATTATTGATGTGATCGGATCAATAGTGTTTGCTCAGTTCTTCCTGTTGTCTGGCATTGAGTCAGAATTTTTGACAATTAAGCAGTATGGTATATGTGAGGCTGTTTTCTTAGGAATTTTGATAGTGTACGCAGTAATATTTGAATTCATGAGGATGAAAAAAGAGAATGATGTGGTAGAGCATGAAGTAAGACGCAGGAAGACTACTGCATGAGTGCAATATTACAAAACAGGCGCAAGGGTTGATCCTCTGCGCCTGTTTTAATGTATAGAATGGCTGTATGAGCTTATTCACTGATCATGACTTTACAGTCTTTCTTGAAGCACGCAATTCCGTATTTGATGAAATTGCGCATGCCGTCCTGTTTTAGCTTATCTACATATGATTTATCATCAATCTGTTTGAGGGCTTCGTGGCAGGCTGCATCCATATCACCATTTTCGGCATATTTCAGTTCTATTACAATGCCTGTCCTGTTATCAGGCACTTCAACAAGAATATCGCTGTAGCCGATCCCGGATTCGGCATTGGATTTTATGAGCCAGCTTGCTTTATATCCCAACAATCCAAGCATAATTCCGTGATAGAAATTTTCTTTTTTCTCTTTAGCAACAGCCGTGTCCCTTATGCTTATCGTATTCCATAGATAATCACCGAAAAGCTGCTCGATTTTTTCTGTATTTTTCTCCATAAATGCGTTGCAGAATTCTTCGAGAGTCTTACCGTCATTTGAGGTAGTATCACTGAACCATTCTCTGATCTTTTTTATAAATAGATTTTTAATCTCCCTGTTTGGAATGGATAAACGTACTTTTCCGTCTGTAACGCGCCCCTGTTTGGTCAGGTATCCTGTGGTAAAAAGTACGCTCCACAGGTTTGCAATGCTTTTGTCAAGTTCATCATAAGTAAGTTCCTGTGAGATTTCCTTTTCGATGCTTTCACCGGAGATAAGCCGCTCAATCTCATCCTTGGTCTGAACATCGGCTTTGTCTATAAAACTGCGGACTATGGCATTTCCACTTGAATTAGACCAGTAATCCTGTGGAAGGGCATCAGGATCTGTGCACAGGCTTTTACAATATCTGATCACATCCCAAGGACAATAGATATCGGTATTTCCGAAATGATAACCGTCATACCATTCTTTTACTTCCAAATAATGATCTGACTGGTTAAAATATTCAAGTAATTTCATGACATCAGTGTCCGTAAACCCGAAACACTCATCATATTGTGCGTCCAGAATTGAAATAACCTCAAAATTATTTAATCCGGTAAATATACTTTCTTTGGATATACGTAGACATCCTGTTAAAACTGCAAACTGTAAGTAATCATTTGTCTTTAATGCCTGACCGAAAAGTCCTCTGATCAAAGAAACCATCTCATGATAATATCCATTTTGATATGCCTTATCTAATGGAACATCGTACTCATCAATGATAATAACGACTTTTTGCTCATAATGTTTACATAAAAGACGTGAAAGTGTTTTGAGGCTGTTTTCGACATTCTCATCTGTACCCATTAGCATTTGTGTAAAACATGATTTGTCTTCTTCCGTAAGTGCATTACTTGTTTTAAGATAATAATGTCTGTCTACTTCGTTGGAAAGAACTGCTTTAAGCATTCTCTTTGAGTCTGCAAAAGTCAGACCATCGACACCTTTGAGAGTAAGAAATATTACAGGATATTTTCCCATATGCTTATCGCAAAGTGCTTTATTTTTCGAAATATATAAGCCATCAAACAATGTTGTATCTGTGCCAATTTCAAAAAAGCTCCGTAACATGCTCATACTTAATGTCTTACCAAAACGTCTAGGGCGGGTAAAAAGTGTTACCTCACTCCAATTATCTAAAAGCTGTTCTATAAGTCTTGTCTTATCAACATAATAAAATTCGTTTGTGCGTAATTTTTCAAAGCTATCAATTCCTACAGGTAATTTCAATGTGTTTACCATATGAGCCTCCCGGAAATACATGATTTCGTTACATTCACATATAGTATAACTGATTGATCTGGGAATTACAATTTAGTTTACGCAATCGCGTACTTATTGAAGCCTGAAAAGAGTTTTTGCATTATCATATAAAATTTTATATTTATATGGTGCCAGATCAGGTTGATCAAGCAAATGCAATAATGAATTTAAGTTATCATGGATCTGGTTTGCAGGTGTAAAAGGAAAATCAGATCCATACATAATATGTTCCGGAGTTGTAATCGCAAGTAGCCATTTTAGAAGATTAGGGGCTGGATTTCCGGATATATCGAAATAAAGTTTCTTAAAACTTTCTTCAATATCTACAGGCTGCATCAATCCCTGTGGAATTAAAACCTTAGATAGTCCGACAAAACGGTCATAAATATTAGGCAGGAAAGAGCCGCAATGTGGAATTATCCATGTTATATCAGGATAACGTAAAATAACACCGTTGCTTATCAGATTAAGAACCGCTCGTGTTGTATCTGCCAGAAATTCAAATAGAGGAACAGGGCCGGAAGAAAATATTCCCTCTTTTATTGGTTCCGGTCGGTGTGGATGAATGTTACAGACAGCATGCCGCTTGTTTAATTCCACCATCAATGGCTCTAACTCTGAAGAACCTAAATAGAGACCTCGGCTGTTACTTGGGAATTTGATCCCGTTTGCGTTTAAGGTATCAAGCGCATAGATTGCTTCTTCGATGGAGGCATCTACGTTTGGCAATGGCAGGCAGGCTTGGAAACCGAAGCACTGTGGATGTTCATTTTTTATCTTAGCGAGCTGTTCGTTAAGATGACGGCATAATCTGACAGACTCATGATCAGATCCTTTAAAGTATGGCTGGGGAGTTGATAAGGAGAGTAGAGTCCATTGTATATTGCATTCATCCATGAGTTTAATATGGTTTTTCAGAGTCCAGCCTGGTATCGAAAATCCATCCTCTAAGGTTGCATTATGACGCTCAAGCATTTCTAAGTATTCCGGTGTTGTGAAATGAGCATGTATGTCTATAATTTTGTCGTTATTCATAGTATTTACCTTCCTGAAATATTAAGGTTAATTGGCTATCGTTTATTCACATACAACAGAACATATGGCATTGGCACATTTCTGATATCCAAGTGCACTGCTGTTTAACATAAGATCATAATTATGGCGGTTTCCCCACTCCTTGTCAGTATATATGTTGTAATGATTACTGCGTGCCTTATCGGACTGCTTGATCTGCTTTTTGGCGATATCGGCAGTCATATTATATTTTGTGACACATCGCTTGATGCGTTCCTTTGTATCCGCATAAATAAATACTTTAAGAACATCGAAACTGTTATCAAGTATGGCATCAGCGCATCTTCCAACGATCACGCAGCTTCCTTTTTTTGCCAATTCTTTAATAATCTGCTGCTGGGCGATGTATATCTGTTCTGATAAAGGAAGGCTCTGGTTATTGGCAGCCTCTAAAATGCCATATCCATAGCTGGTTCCCATGGCGATATTATACAGCAGACTGCTTGTTACTTTTTGCTCTGCGGTTTCGATGTACTTTGTTGTGAGACCGGATTTTTTTGCCGCCTCATCAATCAGCTCGCGGTCATAATATGGGATGCCAAGCTGGTTAGCCACCATTTTACCTATGGTACGTCCACCGCTTCCAAGTTCTCGTCCGATAGTAATTATTTTTTTCATAGGTTTATGCCTCCTCTTTCATCTGTTTTAATTGGTAGATCATGAGAATAAAAGCAAGTAAAAATGCAAATCCATCAGCTACAGGACCAGCCCACAGCACACCTTTTATTCCGATAAAACTGCATAAGATCATGATAGCCGGAATAAGGAATAAAATCTGACGACTGAGTGAGATAATACCTGAAATAACCGGTTTTCCGATAGACTGGAAGAAAATTGCCGTAACGATCTGAAATCCGTTTAAAAAGCACAATAGTGGAAATATTCTTAAGGATAATACAGAAAACTCATTATAAAGATCGCCCTGATCTCCGAACATTGCGGTGAGCTGTCTTGGGAAAATTTGGAATATTAAAAAGAATATTATAGCCACTAAAGTTGCTGTTTTTGCCGCGATAGAGAAGCTCTTTCTCACACGTTTGTAGTCTCCGCTGCCATAATTGTAACCGATGATAGGTTGTGAGCCTGTTCCAATTCCTGTTGCAAGTGACACAAGAATGGTATTGAATTTCATTGCAATTCCAAATGCTGCAAGCGGAATATCGGCACCGTATTTTGAGGATGTTCCGTAACGAACCAGATAGTAGTTGATCACGGTCATTACAATCGCGATGGCAATCTGTGAAATGAAACTTGATATTCCAAGTCCTGCAATTTTTCTGAGCAGGGAAAACTGAGGTTTCATGTCTTTTAAATTTATTTTTACAGTTTTAAAATGTGGGATATAAGCTACACATAGCAGGAAATTTATTATCTGTCCGATAACTGTTGCTATCGCGGCACCTTCCATTCCCCAGTGAAATCCGAGAACGAATATAGCATCGAGTATGACGTTGGAAACACATCCGACTATCATGCCGATCATTGTTAATTGTGGGGTTCCATCAGCACGGATCACAGAGCACATTCCGCTTCCGACTATGACAAACGGAAAACCTATCACAACTATTCTTCCATAAGCTAATGCATACTCCAGATTGTCCGGGGTAGCACCGAAAATTCCGGTCATAGGCTTAAGAAAAGCAGCGCAGATGATCAAAAAGAATACTGCGGCAATGATAAGCCATGAAATGGTATTATTCACACCTTTTTGGGCTTTTTCATGATTTTGCCGTCCAAGCTCAAGACTTAAATATGCAGCACCACCATCTCCAAGCAGAAGTGAAAATGCTGTGATTATCATGGTAAGTGGGAAAATTACATTTGTCGCACTGTTACCTAAAGTTCCGACACCCCAGCCGATAAAAATCTGATCCACAATGTTGTAAAGCGCATTTACGACAAGCGCAATAACACTTGGAACAGCATATTTTAACATTAATTTTCCAATGGGGGCTGTAGCCATTGGGTTTGTATCTCGTATAGTTGTAGTCATATATTTTTCTCCTGAATGTTTTATCTGATAAAAAACACCCATAAAGGGTGTTTTAAAGAAAAGTTGAAATTATTTGATATCACGCCAATGTGTTACGTTGTTTTCCCATATATATGAGTAATTTTTAGCCAGCTCTCTTGCTGTAGCCGGTTTCTGCCCGGTTACGTCTTCAATGTCAGTAGAGTGCACATCCATCAGACCTTCAGCAATGCTGCCTTCATTTGTAACCATATCATTTCCACACCACGGAACAGGTGATAATGAGAAATCTTCTGTTGCAGTTCTCGGTATGTGCATTGAATCGAGATATTTGTAAAATTCCTCATGGCTGACAGGACAGTACTCGATATCCCGGCCGGATAAATCACTGATCATGGCAGCAAGGTCTCTTTGTGATAACGACTCACAGCCGCATGCCATATAGGTTGTGTTATCTTTGCCTTTTCCGAGAAGCAGTGCTTCTGCCATTCTTGCAACATCATCCTTTGGCACGTATGTTGCGCGACCTTCACCTGCTGTTGTATACCATTTATTGCCTGACATGAGTGCAAGCATAACAGAGGTAGTAAGATAGTTTTCCAGATAAAGGTTGTCCTGCATGAACGCATACTTTATGCCGGTCTCATCAGCTCTTTTTCTGATATAGCTTTCAGTTGCAGTATGATCTGGGGTAACATATACATGTGAGTAGCGTGGATCAGAAGCTCCGAGGAACGATGTGTATGTGATATGCTTTACTCCGGCTGCGATAGCGGCATCTACCACATTTTTGTGCTGCTGTACGCGGATTTTTCCGATCGTAACAGCTGATACAACGTAAATTCTGTCTCCGCCCTTAAAGGCTTCTGTCATTTCCCCGAAATTGTCATAATTAGCCTGTTTTATTGATACTCCGAGATTTTCCCATTTTTCTTTCTTTTCGGATTTTAGCCATGAAAGATTTGGACATGTAAAGATCAAGTCAGAAGCGGCAACCTCTTTGAGCATGAGTTCTGCGACTCTGCCACCGAGCTTGCCGTCAACGCCTGTAACGATATACTTCATATTGTATTCCTCCTGTTTATATATGATTTTCAATCACAAATTTCATTGGTATTTTAATCACTTTAGGAGGAATAATCCAATAGAAAAGCGTTATTATTAATAGAAAAAAGTTATCAGTGTGAAGGTATTTTACTGGTACCGATCTGTCCTAAAAATTCTTTTAGTACTTTGTCAGAGGAATGGGCTTTGTAATATGCACCATATGACATTTTCTTAACACCTTCAATAGGAATGGTGCATAGATCAGTCCATTCAGGGACAAATATCCCGGGCAGGATAGCGATACCGTATCCTGCCTCTGCTAAAAGTACAGCATCTTCTGAAAGTTCGCAAAGATAGGTGTCACTTATCTTCTTTTTCCCCAATAATTTTTTCTGCGTAACCGTAATTTCCGGTGAGGCAGATGCCGGAGTATAAACTATAAGCTTCTGTGATTGTATCTCATCCAATGAAACGCTTGATAGTTCTGCCATAGGATGATTCTTAGGACATACACAGCAAAGTGTCATCTGGAATAATTCCTTATAAACTATCTTTTTTTGCGTACCAATATTTACTTTGGGACCAAGTGCCACATCTAAAAGTTCATCATCGATCTTTGACGGGATCTGGCTTAATGTCACATGGCGAAGCTGTGGATGAAAATCAGGATAAATAATGCGCATCCGGCTGAGTACATCGGAAAAAAGCTGGATCTGTGATGGACTTGCACAGCCTATAGCAAGACTTTCGTAGCCCTCTATATCAGCATCCTTAAATCGTGCCTTGGCGCGTAACATGATCTGCTGCATGGATTTTGCATCGTCGAGAAAGTAAAGTCCCTCCTCAGTAAGAGATACAAGTCTGGTGGATCTCTTAAAAAGTTTTACTCCAAGCTCTGCCTCTAATGTTTTGATCTGATGAGTGACGGCTGGCTGGGATATATTAAGCTCCTCGGCAGCTCTTGCAAAATTAAGGTGATTGGCTACACTCAAAAAACATTCTATCTGTATTTCAGTCATTTCTATAGACTCCTTTTTTGATTTCAGATTAATAACATTTATTTATTAATAATAACATCTTTGAAATTCATTTTCAATGTGATTTGGGCTAAGATATCATGCGTAATAAACAAGGAAATAATTATATCTATAATTAAATCTAATAATTTGAGATAGTGTCAAATGACCTATGAAAAAAATGAGCCAAAGAAAAAGGCTCAAATGA
>CAVABC010000105.1:0-9507 GCA_963586665.1 Acutalibacteraceae bacterium | reverse complement strand
ATATGTCAAGCAAAATTTATAAAAATCACTTGACTACTGCATAAAAATATTGTAGTATACAATTTGTGTGATGCACATGGGCTTGTAGCTCAGCCGGTTAGAGCGCACGCCTGATAAGCGTGAGGTCGGAAGTTCGAGTCTTCTCAAGCCCATATAAAAAAGCTGTAGATTAAAATCTACAGCTTTTTTGCTATATAGGAAATTACAAAGTAATTTTCTGTGCAGTATAGTATTCTACTATCCGTCCATTACGACCTATTCCATTAAAAAAACCGGCATTCAAGCCACTTTTTCCAAATTCACATTCAGAAATCATAAGTTGCTGTTTGTATCTGTAATCATCCCATTCGAGCATAGTAGTGGTAAAAGGATGTTCTTCCATTACAATTATATCTGTTTTTCCTTTTGTGAATTTGGGATAATTACCTTCATATCCTTTTTTATGCAGATCATTTTCAAGTTTCATTCTTTGCTGATATATGTGATTATTGATCCTTTCTCCATAATCTCTTGCCGGATAATCCATTGAAGCTTTCGTTACAAGGGTATATATGTACTCATACAATGGCTGGCGCGCAGCATCCATCAGTCTTTTACAAAGATATTTTTCTGTTTTTTCAGTCGGATTAGCTTTATATTTGTTGATCAGTTTCTGATACTGCGTATCACCGACCTCTGCCGCAAGCTCTTCCATGATATCTATTCCTTCTATCTTTGCTGGAAAATGATATTCCATAAGATCTCCCGGCACCGGAGTCATTCTCCTGAATGGTGCAAAATATATCAGGCTTTGTATGAAACATTCAGTATCATTGCAATACTCTTTACCCATATATTGATATTTGTCCGCGATTGTTCCTACCATATATACGAGTTGTCGCCACTGTTCCTGTCCCTTTACCCAGAAATGCCCGATCTCATGGTATCGGTAGCAGGATTCATGTATACAAAGATCATCAAACCACAATGTAAAAACACAATCAGGCTGATGCACGATAAGTCCATACCCGGCACCACTATCTCTTGCTGTAAGTCTTGCTGATATAACATCAGCTTCATTGTGGTAATCGCCTTTTAGTATGGCATTTTTTACAGTAATATAGCATTCAACTGCATCATTCATGATATATGGAATTATATATAGGTCATCATTCTGGCAAAGTTCAAATGAACCATAGTCGAAAAGCTCAGCAAGCATATAGAACGCGCGCGGCATATCCGGTTGCAGACCGGGAAGAACTTTTACAAGATTATTATAGTTTTGCATATATATTGCCCTTTCTCTGTAAAATTTACAGAAAAGCGTAAGATTTTGTATAGGAAATGGTATAAAAAAGGCTTTTCAGCGATTTTTTAAAACACCGAAAAGCCTTGTAAATAGTACGGGCAACAGGACTTGAACCTGCACGGTCTCCCACTAGAACCTAAATCTAGCGCGTCTGCCAATTCCGCCATGCCCGCAAACACTTTAACAGTATAACAAGTTTATGAAAGGATGTCAACATTTATGAAAATGCAATTCTGATTTTACCTATCACCATAATGATTGTCAACTTCCCGTCAATTAAAATCAACATTGATCTGCTCAAAAGTAATCTTCACTCCAAAGCAGTTTCCATCCAGCTCTGCCCTGATCTGTCCGCCCATTCTCTCAACAAGCTCCTTTGCAATGGAAAGCCCGAGTCCGCTCGACGATACGCTTCTCGCCTCGTCGGCCTTGTAAAAACGTTCAAAGACCTTGCTTACATCTATCTCGCCCGGATTTTCAACATCATTTGAGATTGATATACAGACCTGTCCAGTGCTACGGTCTATGCTGTTGTTTTCTCCACTGACTTCATCATCCGGCTTCTTCATCTCTATACGTATGCTTTTCTGACCATGAACGAGCGCGTTTTTGATGATATTCTGAAAAACACGCCTGAGTGCCTGGGTATTTGCCAGTATAAATACTGTTTCATCACAAAGCGATATTTCAGGCTCTATTCCCTGTTTTTTCCACTCGTCATAATATGAAAATACTGTCTGCTTGAGCAGGCGGCTCACACAGCAGTTTGACAATTCAAGCTTAAAGCTGTCGTTTTTTAACTTGGTGAACATGAAAAGTTCCTCAAGCATATCCTTTAAGCTTGTGATCCGCTCCTGAATGATCGCTATATAGTGCTCCTGCTGTTTCTCGTCATCTTCCTCCCTGAGGAGCTGGAAATATCCGTCCAGTGAGGTAAGCGGAGTGCGGATATCGTGGGACAGGTTCGTATAAGTGTCCGATATCATCTGCTCTTTTTTCACGGCTTCCCTGCGCCTGAGATGCCCCTGCACCAGAAAACGGTTTATATTTCGCTTTAGTCTGCCGATATCCGCTAAATTGGTATCAGTCGCAAGCAGCATATTTGTATCCTTTTCATATAAAAAATCAAGCTGTTCGTTAATGTCACGAAGCTGTGCCCTTATCTTCAAGAGCACAGCTATCAAAACAATTACCGCAGCCGCAAATATCACAGTCAGTAATTTCCATATCATATATATTCTCCCAAAATATCCTGTTTTTGCAAAACAAGATATTTTCTCACTTTGTCATCTTATATATCCCTACGCTTAAACACGTTGTATACAGCCACAAGTCCGACAACAGCCCAAAGTACTGAGACAACGATCGCTGAACCGATATCTTTTCCTGTTGCCCCCATATCTATACTCGTGATCTTATTGATTATAATATAGTTGTTTATATCAAAATTTTCAACTCCGGCTTTGCTTATCAAAAGATTTATGCCATTAAATATCAGACCGAAAATTCCGGTACACAGACATACGGAAATGATCATGCTGATAACATTATTTTTGATAATGATAGCCATGGACATGATAAAGAATGCCAGTGAAACATTCATTATATACTGTACTCCAAGTATCTTAAACATATCCGCCACATTTCCTATGATCGCGCCATGTATAAGGATCGGTGTTACTATGCACTGTGCGATGGCGTCAACAATAAATGTTATCAGTGTAAATACAGCCAGTGCTGCCATCTTTGAGGTGATCAGCAGTCCACGGCTTTTTACCTGTCCACCGACACTCTTTATATATCCGCTGTTTATGTCGGCAGTCGAGAACATTACCGCAAATATTGCTAAAAGAAGTCCTACATCAATACCTGAGATATCTGAAACGATCATATTTGTGATCTTAACCTCACTATCCGCTGCCTCGATATCCTCTTCATCAAGATCATCAACCGTAAATGTAAGTCCGGTATCATCTGCTGTTTCATTTGCGGCATATGAGGTGCTTTCCGTCTCCTGTGAATACTCTGCGGCTTCATTTTTTGCCTCTTCTATCATATTCATAAACAAAGCTGTTACACCCGTTGTAGCGATTGCCAGTAATATTGTGATCACAATTATCACATATGTCGATTTAGTGTGTATCAGTCTGTATAAATCCATTCTTATTGCGTTAAACATTTGCTGCACCTCCAGTCAGACTAAGGAAATATGTCTCAAGCTCCATTCCCGTAACGGTGATTTCCGCTACCGACACCCCTGAAGTGACCAGCTTCGTGTTAAGAGCCGCACTCTCATCAAGTCTCTCGTATACATCTATATGATTTTTGTCCACAACCATATAATTAGTAAATCCCATCTCATCAAGTACAGGCACAGCAGCCTTCGGATCACCTACCGTAATAGATATCTTGTCACTGCATTTGCTGAGCAGCTCATCCCTTGTTATCTCCTGTAAAAGTGCTCCGTTATGGATAATACCGTAATCTGTAGCCAGTTTTGAAAGCTCCTCCAATATGTGGCTCGAAATAAATACAGTCATATCCTGCTGGTCGCAAAGCTTCTGTATGGTATCCCTGACCTCTGCAATTCCCTGAGGATCAAGTCCGTTGATAGGCTCATCAAGCACTAAAAGATCCGGTTCTCCCACAAGTGCCATTCCTATTCCAAGCCGCTGTCTCATTCCAAGCGAAAAATTCTTTGTCTTTTTCCTTCCCACATCGGAAAGACCTACTTTTTCAAGGATAGCATCTGTATATCCCTTTTTGTCGATACCGAAAAGACGGCATTTCATCTCAAGATTTTCCTTTGCTGTCAGGTTCGGATACAGTCCCGGTGCCTCGATCAGACATCCGACACGCGAACGCACCTTTGAGAGATCAGTTCCTGTATAGCCAAACATTGAGATTTCTCCGCTTGTAGGCTTTGCCAGCCCGCAGATCATCCTCATACATGTTGTTTTTCCGGCTCCGTTCCTGCCGATAAATCCGTAAATGGCACCTTTTCTGATATGGATATCCACATTGTCTACTGCTTTTTGATGTCCATACTGTTTGGTCAGTGCCTTGGTCTGCAATAATATTTCACTCACAACTTTTCTCCTTCTTTCTTATATTCCGGCTCTGCACAAATACTTCAAGCAGAACCTGTTATTAACTTTCTATACTCATAAGATAAAGCATAAATCCTAAATAATCGCTAATAAAAAGTAAAAAAAGAGTAAAGATGGTGCTTTACCTCTTTACTCTTTCATTTTGTAGCCGATCCCCCACACAGTCTCTATACATTCGACCTCAGTCAGCTTCTTGATCTTTTTTCTGATATTGCTGATATGTACATCGAGAGTTTTTGTCTCACCCATGTAAGGCTCATCCCACGCATACTCAAAGATATCCTCCTTGGCAAACACCTGCTTTGGATGTCCCATCAGAAGCTCCAGTATGGAAAATTCCTGCTTGGTAATGCCATCTGCTGCTGTGCCGTTTACCAGAAGCTGTCTTGATGTGCGGTCAAGTTCGAGCTGACCATATTTAAGCCGTGCGTTTGTTCCTCCTGCATCAATGCCAGACGGATCACTCTTTGCATGTCGAAGCTGTACCGCTACCCTTGCTACGACTTCCTTTATCTCAAACGGCTTTGTGATATAATCGTCTGCCCCCGATGTGAGCAGATTGATCTTTTCATCAAGTTCATCCTTTGCTGTAAGTATGATAACCGGCAGTGAATTATCCGTCTGCCTGATCTCTTCTAAAAGCTTCTCCCCTGAGATGCCCGGCAGCATCAGATCCAGCAGTACCAGCGAATAGGCACTGCCGTTTAGTTTTATAAGCATCTGACCTTCCGTGCCTGACCACGCCTGAGTAGTGGCATATCCCGCTTTCCCAAGTGCGGTAGCCAGAAGATCATTTATATCTCTGTCATCCTCTATTATAAGTATTTCCCCGAATTTATTCTCACTCATGTCCAATTCCCTCATTGTCAAAAATACATTTACTCCGCAATCTTTACATTTTCTTCTGTCTGCTCATCACAGGTATAAGTAAGCTTTGTCTTGTAGGTGTCCTCATAGACCTTTTTCCATGCCTCGTAGTTTTTATCCCTCATCATTTTTACGTTTTCGGCACGCTTTTTAGCCGGATCAGGATAAATAGGCTCACAGAAATGCACTGTGTATTCCTGCACATAAAATCCGTCAGGATCTATCACATCACTGTCATTCATAGTGATAAATACCGGAAGCACAGGCTTGTTGTTTCTCGCAGCAAAAGTAAATGCGCCCTTCTGGAGAGGTCTTGGCTTGCGGTAGTTCCACCACATGCCCTGCTCAGGATAAACAAGCACAAACTGATCTTTCTGCAACACACGGTCCACTGCCGTTATGAATTTCTCCATGGTCTTGAAATTTGAGCTAAGAGGCAGTGTGTTGCAGTTTCGCATCAATACTCCGTAGAAACCCGGAAAACCGGTATAGTTTCCTTCCCTGATAACACGATACATTTTTTTCTTTTTAAGTTTGCCCTGCTCGAATGCAAGCTGTATGGCAAAGCTATCAAATGCATTGAAATGGTTGCAGGTAATGACCGCTCCGTCTGCCACTTTTTCAAGATTTTCCGTTCCAATATACTCCTTTATGATAAGCTGCTTTTTCTTGATGAGCATATTTACAAACCATCTGGCGATCTTAAAGGCGTATTTCGTCTGTGCCTTACTTTTTATACTTCTCGGCAGATAATTAATATCCTCCGGCATAAGGACAGGTGCCGGTGGATTAGTGTCTGCATCCTCCGAAAAACGTCCTTCTTTTTCAAGCTCCTCTATATGTCTTAAAAGTTCCAGCTTTTCCTCTGATTTTCCGGCATTTTTACTCATTTTACGCAGATAATTGTCCTCCTTATTGATTTCTGATACCGCAAGCTCAATAAGTTTGTCACCTGAGACGCTGTCAATGTGCCTCTGCTCATCTGTGTAGTTTTTCAGACCTTCTTTTATCTCTCCGTAACCGGAAGTAAGCATTGCATATTTCCAGAAATACTCAGCCAGACGACAGTCCTCGTAATGCCATGGCTTTGCCGCCATATTAAAATGCAATATTCCTGCCTCCTCCACCGGGCATGCCAGCTCTCCAAACACCTGCGCATTCCATTTTGGCTCCAGGTACAGCACCTGATCCTTGCAGATCAGATTTAGATAATCCTGATCCTGTGCTACGACAAAAAGATATACGTGAAGCATCTCCAAAAAATCGTCAAGTAGATGATTTTCCCTGAACTGGTCGCAGTTTATGAGCATCACTCCGGCATTGAAATACTTTTCACGCTTCACACCGAGCACTTTTTCCACGTAATCTCCCAGAATGTCAGTCTGAGCCACAACACGATCCGGACAGACACCGGCATAGAGCTTTCCGAGTCTGTGATCGTAAAGCTCTGATATATCGCCTACCACGATCGTATCGCTGTCGATATAAAGTGCTTTCCGGTACTGTGGAAACATTTCCGGTATAAAAAGCCGGAAATATGTGGTATTGGAATAGTAATCCCTGATTGGCAGTTTGTCTGCGATCGACTCCATCTTCTCTGTCACATCCACAAATTCGATTTCGAATTCGTTATCTGCCATTGCTGTTACCCTGTTCTGCGTTGGAATTGAAATCCCCATGTGTAATATATAGATATGATATCTGCGGCTTCTGGATGCATTTTCCATAACTGATTTTATCGATACCATCGTGTATTTTACAAAGCCCTCATCACATGCGAAAAAGATAGGTATCTCTGCATGGCGGCTGTACTGTTTTAAATCTGCTTTTAAGTCTTTTAGTTTCAAATCTTTAATTTCCATTTTTGTCAAATTCTCCCTGTTAGTATTCTGCTTTTCCTGAATTTCATACATGTATTGCAATATTTTCCTGCAATACGCTGTTCTTATATCCGCTTACCATGTCATGTTTCTTGTTTATATGTGCACTCATGTTCAAATTTCTTCTTCAGATAAATATATTCAAACAATATGTCATCAAACTGATCGTACTTAAATATCCTGTGTATCGCACTGACATCCCACTGCTTGATATTTGTCGTGTGTGGATATGGCAGGTAAAAAAGCCTCTTTGAAAAATGTCTGACTATCGTGTGCCTGTGCAGAAATTTCTGATCGTTAAACCGCTGTGGCAGCATTTTCTTGCGTGTTGTACTCTTATACACCGCATCCTGGTCCGCAAACATCAGCTTTTTCGTCTTTATGAGCGTCCTTGCTTTCTCAAAAAGTCCTGTCTGTTTTATCTGCTTCATATTAAAAAGCAATACTCCCGCATTTATATAGTTGGGATTTAGCAGATATTTGCCGTAATGATCTCTCGCAGCCGCATATTCATAACCGTCCACATCTATATCATATAAAAGCTCAGGCTCCCGGTTAAACATGATATCTGCGTCCAGATAAAGCAGTTTGTCAGGTATCTGCGGTATTTTGTCCGCAAAAAGCCGAAGCAGTGTATATGGTGAGCAATACGCTCCCTCGTTCGGACATCCTGAAAACTCCTGCATGTATATATCCGTGACATCTATCTTTATAACTTCATTGCCGCTATTGTAGCTTTTTGCGATCTCATTTAAAAATGTGATCTGTTCATCCGAAACAGGCACAAAATCAGCCCTCAGATGTGATACATCCATTGTAAATATATAAAAGCGGTACGGCTCATCTGACTTTGTGCGCATGAATATGGAAAGCATGCATGTGAGGATGCCGTCAAATACCTTTACATTTCCCGAAAATAAAATGTTTCTCATAAAATCCCCTATTATTTCTTAATGTACTTCGCAAGTTCTATCGTATTTAACTTACTTCGCTCCACCATGGCATCATATACCTGATTTCTAAGTGCCTCTTTGCGCGCCTTTCCCCTCAGATTTTCATCCGGGTAAAAAGGCCCATCAATATATGTGACGATACGCGGCTTTTGTCCGTGTTTTCTCTTCTGATAAGTATTCGTAAAACACATGACAGGACACTTAAGCTGCACCGGATATCGGAAGGATGCATCCGTAAACGGACGGATCTTCGTATAATACGGCCATATATGTGCCTCCGGATATATCATCACACATTTGTCCTGCTCTATCTTTTTTGATATCTCGTCAAGAAAATGCTTCATCGCCTCACGGTCATCCGGCAGCGGAAGCGCACCAAGATATGGTGTAACATGCCCGAAAACCGGCATTGACACATTGTTGGGATGGACTATCACATAGGCATCCTGCGGATGAGATACCATGGTAGGAATAAGCGCGTCTGCACCTGCGTTGGTATGATTGCCGTACAGGAAAAATCCCTTTCCCCTTACAGCCTCCATTTTCTCAAGCCCCACTATCCTGTGACGGAATTTAAGCTGCAAAAACAGGCAAGCTATGGGTTTTGCTATAATTTTATACCAAAAGAAGTGCAGAAATTGCCTTCCTGCACTATCCATACTGTAGTCATAGCCTGCGTCTATCTTTTTTGCCTTGATCGAAGCAGAGGAAAATTCGTCCTCCAGCTCGTTTTCGTAATAATATACTCGCATGTATGACATTTTACTATTATTCGGTTGTTTTTGCAAACTTTAGTTTTTGGACTTCCTATTCCTTCCCAGATTTTTATCAGATTACGCCTAACATTCATAATACACAAGCTTTCCTTTCTCATCATTGTATTTATAGTTTTAAGCATCTTTTACCATATCAAAATAGTACTCTTCTAGGGAATTATATTTATTTTTTATCTGATCCATATACTCTACTTGTTGCAACACTTCTCCATCCTGCATAAAAACAACCTCATCACACATATTTTCAGCTACCGATAAAATATGTGTAGCTAACAATATGAGATTTCCTCTTTGGGCATATTCCCTTATTATTTTTTTAGTAATTTTCAAACTTACAGGATCTAATCCCGACACATATTCATCTAAAAGCAATATTGATGGCTTAACTACAATTGCACACATCAATTGAATTCTCTTTCTCATTCCTAAAGAACAATCCATAATTTTTTTATCAGAAAACTCAGCCACTTCAAAATACTCCATACATATTTTTTCCTCAACATCTCTTAAGCCGTTAATATCTATTATTAACTTCAAATGTTCTCTTGCTGTTAAGTTTTCATATAAGACTGGATGTTCAAAAACATAAACAGTATCTTTTCCCATACCATCAGTGTTAATTATGATTTTTCC
>CAVABC010000104.1:0-9516 GCA_963586665.1 Acutalibacteraceae bacterium | reverse complement strand
TATTTTAGCCGGTGCTAAGACTGGTTGTTCAGCCGGAAGGCTGAACTGTTACTATGGATATCCGTATTTTACAAATCAGACCTTGACAAAATTTAAGGTGGTGTGTAGAATTATCTATGTTATTGATTTATTGTAACTATTCAGTACAGAAATATGCGGTACCGCATATTTCGTAAGAAAAAGTATATTATGTAGGAGCAAGCGCCCATCAGCGAAGCTGATTCTCATGCGCTTGCGGCTCGCAACTGTGAAGGTACTGAACAGTTACGAATTATTTTAATTATGACAGAGACATTGAAGGAAAATAGTAGAGATAGAAGCTGTTGAAGAGAGCTGATGGCAGGTGTGAATCAGCCGGTGGATATTTTGAACTCATTCCGGAGTTCCTGCGGTGAAGGATTTGTATATTATATATCGGTGTAGTCGCAGGCGTTTCATTTACGTTACAAAATGATGAGTGCGTTTATTATAATGCAATAAGCGAATTAGAGTGGTACCACGGAGTATATTGCTTCGTCTCTTTTTAAGAGACGGGGCTTTTTTTAACGATATAAGTACTGCTTTTTATCAGACAAAATTAAATCACGGCAGTTTGAAAATTGTTTGTCGTGTATTTATATCAAGGAGGAAATTATGTCAGAACCGTACAATCACAAAGCCATTGAGAAAAAATGGCAGGAATACTGGAAAGAACATGAGACATTCAAGACAGATGTCTGGGATTTTTCAAAGCCTAAATATTATGCACTTGATATGTTCCCTTACCCTTCAGGAGTAGGTCTTCACGCAGGACATCCGGAAGGATATACAGCAACAGATATCATGTCACGTATGAAGAGAATGCAGGGCTACAACGTCCTTCATCCAATGGGATATGATTCATTTGGTTTACCGGCAGAGCAGTATGCGGTAAATACAGGAAACCATCCAAACGGATTTACACAGAAAAATATCGAGACTTTCTCTAAACAGTTAAGAGAGCTTGGATTTGATTATGACTGGTCAAAGATGATCGCTACAAGTGATCCTGAGTTTTATAAATGGACACAGTGGATCTTCAAAAAACTCTATGAGGCAGGTTATGCAAAACATATTGATATGCCTGTAAACTGGTGTGAGGAGCTCGGAACAGTTCTCTCAAATGATGAGGTCATTGACGGGAAATCAGAGCGTGGAGGATACCCTGTAGTACGTAAGAACATGAAGCAGTGGGTTATCGACCAGCCTGCATTTGCAGAGAAGCTTCTTGAGGGACTTAATGAGATCGACTGGCCTGAGTCTACAAAAGAGATGCAGAGAAACTGGATCGGAAAGAGTACCGGTGTCGAGGTCAAATTCCAGATCGTTGGCGGTGGAGAGTTCTCAATCTTTACTACATGTATAGAGACAATCTACGGTATCACATTCATGGTTCTCGCTCCCGATGGAGACATTGTAAAGGGACTTATGGACCGTGTTGAGAATAAAGAAGAAGTTCAGGCTTATATTGATGAGACTGTTAAGAAGAGCGATATGGATCGTACAGAGCTTAACAAGACAAAGTCAGGCTGTGAGCTTAAAGGACTTAAATGTATCAACCCTGTAAACGGAAAGGAAGTCCGTATGTTTATCGGTGATTTCGTTTTAGCAAGCTATGGTACAGGTGCAGTTATGGCTGTTCCTACTCATGATCAGCGTGATTTCGAGTACGCACAGGCACATGATATCGAGCTGATCCAGGTTATTGACGGAGCAGATGTATCAGAGCATGCTTTCGAGAAACATGACTATCTTGGAAAAGGCTGCAAGCTTATCAATTCAGAAGAGTTTACAGGAATGGTAGTTGAGGATGCAAAAGAGGCTATCACAGCTAAGCTCGAGAAAATGGGTGTTGCAAAGAGAACAGTAAACTACAAATTCCGTGAGTGGATCTTTGCACGTCAGAGATACTGGGGCGAGCCTGTTCCTTGTGTATACAAAGAGGACGGTTCTATCTATTTCCTTCCTGATGACGAGCTTCCGCTTGTCCTTCCGGAGCTTGAGGATTACAAGGGAAAGAACGGAAAAGCACCACTTGAGAATGCTACAGAGTGGAAACAGTATGACAGAAACGGTGTAAAGGGTGTAAGAGAGACATCTACAATGCCTGGTTCAGCAGGATCTTCATGGTATTACATGAGATATATCGATCCACACAACGATAAAGAATTTGCAAATCAGGAGCTTTTAAAGCACTGGCTTCCTGTTGACCTCTATGTCGGTGGACCTGAGCATGCTGTAGGACACCTCATGTATTCAAGAATTTGGAACAGATTCCTTTATGATGAGGGCTTATCACCTGTAAAAGAGCCATTCAAAAAGCTCGTACATCAGGGAATGATCCTTGGCTCAAACGGTATCAAGATGGGTAAACGTTACCCTGAGTTCGTTGTAAATCCAAGTGATGTAGTAGAGCAGTATGGTGCAGATACACTTCGTCTCTATGAGATGTTCATGGGACCGCTTGAGGTTTCTAAGCCTTGGAATGATAACAACGTACAGGGTGCAAAGAGATTTATCACCCGTGTATGGAATTTCTTCACAGAGCCTGAGAACATCATTGAAGAGGATGACGGAAAGCTCACAAGAATTTACCATCAGACTGTTAAGAAAGTCACAAATGACTTCGAGGCACTCGGCTACAACACAGCTATCAGCCAGATGATGATTTTCGTTAATGAAGTATACAAGGCTGGCAAATGTCCTAGAGAGTTCGCAGAAGGTCTTATTAAGATGCTTTCATGCGTATGTCCACACGTAGGTGAGGAAATCTGGCAGAAGATGGGACACAATGACACTATCGCATACGAGCCATGGCCAACATACGATGAGGCAAAGACTGTTGAGGATACGGTGGAGATCGCTGTGCAGATCAACGGAAAGACAAAAGGCACACTTGAGATCGGAAAACAGGATCCAAAGGATGAGGTTATAGCAAAAGCTAAAGAAGTAATTGCTGATAAGCTTACAGGAAATATCGTAAAAGAGATCTATGTTCCAGGACGTATTGTAAATATCGTAATGAAATAATGAACTGGATACATTGATTTGTTATATAGTGTGAGATTAGAGATATAGTAAATAAAAAAGTTACCCGAGGATTTCGGATCGCCATTGATAAGGCGGATGAAATATCGGGTAACTTTTACTATTATAAGAATGTTTTGGTAACGGATTAAAGTTTGCTATTTGTACCGCAACATTTTTGCGGTACGGAAAATTCGTTTAATATGATTACTTTTTCAATACATGAGGAGGGAGTGACGGATCGCTTCCTTTTAACTTCTGCATACCGCGCTGGATCGCATCTTTTGAGTCCTTCCAGTCTGCATCCTTGTTTTTGTAGTCATATTTTTCGATGAACCATGCCACATCTTCATAGATGCGCTTCATGTTATCCTGCATCATAGGAAGCACGATATCATAAAATTCTTTCCTTTTATCTCCATTTAAATACGTATCAGCACCTGTAAGCACAACTTTTAAGTGATCGAGACAGAAGCCTTTGGTGTTTTTTAGCTTTTCTTTTATCTCTGGATCTTTTTCGTACATGGTAAAAAATGTCTTCATATATGCATTAAAGGTCTTGTTTACGCTGTCACATATAAAACAGGTTGATTCCCGCTTATTGATCCAGTCAACGATAGAGTTGGAGGATGTTGTGGACTTCTTGAAAAGTCCGCCTTTTTGAACTGAATCAGGCTTGAAATTTTTAAATTCCTTATCCATTTCCTCGATATGGCGCATATACATGGTTTTTAATATCCATGCATTACCGAGCGAGTTGCCATAGTCAAACATTTTTTTGAAATGTGCACGGCAGAAGCCTTCCTTGTCCGTCATTTCGCGGATATCAGCCTCCATGTAAGAAGCTCCGTGACCGAGCACGAAATCCATGACATGATCCTCGGTGCGTCTTTCTATATAGCAGAACGGACATTCGCCCGCGTTGTCAAAAGCATCCGATATAGGGATGGTGTGTATCTGTTCTTTCACGATTAGCCTCCTTAAAAATCCTCAGGTGTATAATTTTCATAAAATTCTATAAAGGTCTGTAATGATGTAGAGAGCTTTGAAGACTCTTTGTACGCAAATCCGACCTCACGCTCATGGATAGGAATACCAAGCGGAATTTCGATAAGACTGCCGTCTGCAAGCTCTTTTGTAACGAAACTCTTTATGACGCAGGCAACACCGACACCTATTTTTGCAAAATCTATGAGCAGATCCATGTTTGAAATGTCGATGGAATCCTTTACGTGTATCTGATTTTCCTGAAGATAATCGTCGATGTACTGACGAGTCATATTGTTCTTGTCGAGCAGCATGAGAGTAGAGTTCTGCAGGATTTCGCTCTTTTTGATGCCTCTGGCACTTAAGTTGCGCAGATAATCCTTTGTGGAAACAAATATATCCTCGATCTTGTCAAGATAATAAAAGTTAAAGGTCTTAAGAGAGGCCGGTTTACCGATCAGACCTATATCGATTTTGTCCTCGTCTAAAAGACGCAGTGTATCATTGGTGGACTGGCACTCGATTGATATGCTGATATGCGGATTTCTGTGTATGAACTCTTTTAAGTATGGCAGGAGCATATATTTGCACAATGTCGTGCTGACACCGATCTTTAGCTGTCCGACACCAAGCTCGATAGAACGTTTTAATTTTTCCTCGCCTGCTCCGAGTGCATCAAAAGCCTCCTTTACATGCTCGTATAAAAGGCTTCCCTCTGCGGTAAGCACCACGCCTCGTGAGCTTCTGGAAAACAGCTTGCAGCCAAGACTTTCCTCGAGCTTTTGTATCGATTTACTGATGGCAGGCTGGCTGATGTATAGCTCTTTGGCAGCCTTTGATATGTTGCCGGCATTGGCAACTGTATAGAAAATCCAGTAGGATGAAAGATTCTGGTTCATTATACCTCCTTCTGGTATGAATTTGCGAATTGCTGTGTTATGGTTCATACCGAAAACTATTAATTATAGTTATATAATAACATGAATTTGGGTTATGGTAAATTCTAAATTTTAAGAAATTGGTTATGATAAATATTGATAGGATTTAAACTGAATATAAATTATTGTAAATTTATAGTAGTGTGAAATGTAATAGCCTGTTTATGAGATAGAAATATACACGACATATATATTGACAAATAAAATATAAATATGGTACATTGGCATGGAGGTGAGAGCATATGTTAAAAAACTATTTATTAGATAATTACGGATATAATGAACCAATATTTTTAAATGACTTATCTGTTGAAGGAATGTCATCAAATGCGGTTCGACAGTCGGTAAAAAGACTGGCGGCAAGTGGTTTTCTGGAAAGATATGATAGCGGAATATATTATATTCCTCAAAAGGGCGGGCTGCTGGGAAAGAGTTATTTGGATCCTTCTGTAGTAATTATGCGTAAATATGTAGAAAATAGATCAAATAAATATGGGTACATTACGGGCTTGTCATTTGCAAACCAGTTAGGTCTGACAACGCAGATGCCGGCAGTTATAGATGTTGTTACAAATCGTGAAGCCACTAATGGACGTATGCTTATGATTGGCAATCAGAAAGTAAGGGTGAAAAAATCATCCATTCCAGTATCAGAGGAGAACGCTGAATTGCTGCAATTACTTGATGGTGTCGGACACGCGGAAAAGTATACAGAATTGCCAATGAAAGAAACCATTGATATTTTAATTAAATATATGCGAAAGAAACAATTTACAAAAAGTCAGTTATCGGATGTTTCATCTGCTTTGACGGGTGCTACAGCCAAAAGGATGATTGAATGGGGGATAATATATGAATTTGCATCGTGACAGGGAAGCTTTTGAGGAATTGCTGATTGGTGCGGCTAACGAACTGGCAATTCCTACAAATATTATTGAGAAAGATTATTATGTGACTATTGCGTTGAAGTCATTATCAGAAAAACTGGAGGATATGGTATTCAAAGGTGGAACATCGCTTACGAAATGTTATCAGTTATTGGATCGCTTTTCAGAGGATATTGATATATCATATACGGCACAATCAGGAAATCCGAGCGAAGCAAGAAAAAGAAAATTGAAAAAGGCTGTTGTCGCTACTATGGCTGAGTTGAACTTTCCAATTTCCAATATAGAGGAAACGAGAAGCAGAAGACACTATAATTGCTATAGAGCAGAATATCCATCTATATATGAACAGTCGGGGATATTAAAGCCTGAACTTGTAGTGGAAACCTATGTTGCATTGTTGCCATTTCCGACAACGAAGAGAATGGTTGATAATTATATCTATCGTTTCCTAAAGAAAATAAATCGTCTGGATTTAGCGGAGATTTATGATTTGATGCCTTTTGCAATCACAACACAGACAATAGAAAGAACATTGGTTGATAAAGTATTCGCGTTATGCGATTACTACATGCAGGGAGAAATCGAGCGTCATTCGAGACATTTGTATGATATTCATAAAATTGTAAAATCAATAGGTATTACAGAAGAGGTAGAAAAACTTATCCCACAGGTTAGGGCAGTGCGTTCGGAGTTACCTGTTTGTCCTTCTGCTAAAGAGGGGGTATGTGTTACAAATATTTTAAATGAAATAATAGAAAAACAAGTTTATAGGTCTGATTATGAAGATATTACCATACGATTGTTATTCGTTCCGGAAACATATGATACAGTAATTCAAAGTATAAAACAACTGGCTGATAGTGGAATTTGGAATTAAGGGTATAGTTTTGACACTATACCCTTAAATATTATAGCTCAAGCCCAAGATATATCTCATCACGTTCATCCTGTCGGATACCGAGGTATTGCTGTGTGATCCTATAGGATGAGTGATTATATACATCCATGAGAAGTGCCGGAGGAGTACCATTCTTCCACGCATGATATCCAAAAGTTTTCCTTAGAGAATGACAGCTTATATGATCATCCTGAACGGTTTTGCTGGCGGCAGTTCTTACAATTCGGTATGCCTGAGTCCTGTTAATAGGCTTATCTCTGCAAGTCCTTTTGGTAAAAATATATTCATTTTCCATAGGGTTACGTTCTTTGAAATATATCTGAAGTGCGTTTGTGGCATTTAGATTTAGAGTTACATAGTTTTTCTTGCCGGTCTTTTGTTCGTTTATCAGGAAATGAGTGCGGAATTCATTTTGCTGGAAATTGTATACGTCTTTCCATTTCAACAATAGCAGATCGCTTATTCTAAGCGCAGTATTTAATCCCATCACAATTAAACAATAATTGCGGCAGTTTGGTTTGATGTCCTTGTAGTACATCCGAAATGCTGTAAGTTCATTTTTGTTTCTGATTGGCTGTGTTGTTCCCATTGAAAGCTCCTTTACATAAAAATAGTATGGTCATGGCATGGGCTGTGAAATTAATGCCATGCGCTTCAATAAGTATAACAACAGAAAAATGAGTTACTGTTTGCGAGTGAACAATAACAAAAATGCAACATTTCTCTATGAAATGTTGCATTTTTTATCTTACACATACTTTATCGGACATCATTTCTGATACTTTACACCTAATTTGAAAAAAATTAAAAAAATTTTTGTTTGGATATAACCTGTTTTGCGCATACTACAATCCCAGATACAGTAATAATACGGAAAAACTGCGTACAAATACAACATTTCATAGAGAATTGTTGCAAATCAAAAAAGCATGGAAACAGCTTAGAAAAAGTGCACGGAGGTAGAAAAATGCTTAAATTATCGCTCAAAGAAGGAGAGTATGTAAACATCGGAGATAACATCCGCGTGGTATTTGCAGGAGGAAATGGAAAACATGGCAGACTTTTGATAGATGCCCCGAGAGATATGAACATTTCAAGATCAAATAACGATCCGAACCCTGAAAAAAGAAAAGATACATATTATCCTGAACCAAAGATTTCAGAAGAGGCACAGCAGGAAATCAAGCGCATCATCTGGAACGAAAGGCAAAAGAAAACAAAAACCGGTAAGAAAGCATAAAAAAGTTAATAGGCGGCTGTGACACATTATGCCATACCCGGGAAGCCGTTTGTTATAAATATGGTAACTGAAAATATACCATGCAGTTACCGGACACCCCTCGGGAAAAGGATTTCCAGAGGTAAAAACATAATAACCCACAAAGTGGGACAAGGAGGATTATATTATGGTAGTACAACACAACATGCAGGCAGCAAATGCCAACAGAATGCTTAACATCACAACAAGCGCACAGTCAAAGAGCACAGAGAAACTTTCTTCAGGTTACAGAATTAACCGTGCAGCAGATGACGCAGCAGGACTTTCAATTTCTGAGAAAATGAGAAAGCAGATCCGTGGACTTAATCAGGCATCTTCAAACGCTGAGGATGGTGTATCTTCTGTACAGACAGCCGAGGGTGCTCTTACAGAGGTTCACTCAATGCTTCAGAGAATGAATGAATTAGCTGTTCAGGCATCTAACGGAACAAACTCTGACACAGACAGAAGTGCAATCCAGGACGAGATTTCACAGCTTACAACAGAGATCGACCGTGTAGCTGAGACAACAAAGTTCAACGAGACATACCTTCTTAAAGGTGGTAACGGAACAAAAGAAGTATATATGAATGGTCATGACGCTGGTCTTAAGGGAACTCTTACAGATGGAACAACTACAGCTACTTTTAAGGTTGCTGCTGGAGCACTTGATTCAGGAAAGTCAGTTACAATTGGTGGAAAAGATTATACAATTGGAACAGCTACAAATGATGTAAAAACAGCCATTGGAAAACTGACAGCCGAAGGCGATCAGATGACAATAAATGGAAAGACATATACATATACATCTAAAGGTGGCACAAACAAAACTGATGCTGGATGGGTTGAAGGAACAACTGCAGCAGAGGGAAGCACAATAGCTATTGCAAAAGATGCTGTGACAATTTCTGACGGTGATAAGGTAACAACAAAGACCAAAGCAGATGGAAAAACAACAAGTTATGCAGCAGCAGATTTGGGTACTGATGGTGTAAGTAAATCTAATTCATCAATAATTAGCGCTGATAAGGCAGTAGAATTGATGAAAGCTGAACTTACAGCAGCAAATAATATTGGCACAACAGGCACAGCAGCAACAGTTGATGCTGATCAGGCTGGATACACATCTGATGATGGTATTACATTTACAATCAACAAAGGAACTGCTGAGGTTGCAGAGAAATTATCTTTCAGCCTTCATGTAGGATCTGATGCTGATATGACAAACAAGATCACTGTTGACATCGAGACAATGAACTCTTCATACCTCGGAATCAAAGGTCTTAACGTAAATGATGATTCAGGAATCGCAGCTACATATGCAGTAGATGCTATTTCAGATGCTATCTCAAAAGTATCTTCTCAGAGATCAGCTCTTGGTGCTGTTCAGAACAGACTTGAGCACACAATCGACAACTTAGACAACGTATCTGAGAATACACAGACTGCTGAGTCTCGTATCCGTGATACAGATATGGCTTCTGAGATGGTTAATTACAG
>CAVABC010000103.1:0-9665 GCA_963586665.1 Acutalibacteraceae bacterium | reverse complement strand
GCTGAGAATGTAGGTGTTGGCTCTGTGATTCCACGCTCTGTACCAGCAAGTTTAGCAGTAAATCCTGAAAGGAAGTAGTACTGTGTCTGCTCTGGTGAGAGGATAGATACTGGAGGAAGTACTCCGAAAGCATCTGCCGAAAGGAAGATTACGTTCTTTGCAGCCGGTGCAGATGATACAGGTTTAACAATATTTGTAATGTGGTTGATTGGGTAAGATACACGAGTATTCTCTGTAACACTCTTGTCATCGAAATCAATCTTTCCATCTTCTGAAACTGTTACGTTCTCAAGAAGAGCGTTTCTCTTGATAGCGTTGTAGATATCAGGCTCAGACTCTTTATCAAGACCGATAACCTTTGCATAACATCCACCCTCGAAGTTGAATACACCGTTGTCATCCCAGCCGTGCTCATCATCTCCGATAAGAAGACGCTTAGGATCTGTAGAAAGTGTTGTCTTTCCTGTTCCTGAAAGTCCAAAGAAGATAGCTGTGTTTTCACCGTTCATATCAGCGTTTGCTGAGCAGTGCATTGAAGCCATTCCCTTAAGTGGGAGGTAGTAGTTCATCATAGAGAACATACCTTTCTTCATCTCTCCGCCGTACCATGTATTGATGATAACCTGCTCTTTTGATGTAATGTTGAATGCTACACATGTCTCTGAGTTAAGTCCTAACTCTTTGTAGTTCTCAACTTTTGCTTTTGAAGCATTGTATACGATGAAATCAGGCTCGAAGTTCTCAAGCTCTTCTACTGTAGGCTGGATGAACATGTTTGTTACGAAATGTGCCTGCCAAGCAACCTCAACGATGAAACGTACAGCCATACGTGTATCTTTGTTTGCTCCACAGAATGCATCTACTACGAAAAGCTTCTTGTCGCAAAGCTCTTTCTTTGCAAGATCTTTAACTGTAGCCCATACATCCTCTGACATTGGGTGGTTGTCGTTTGGATACTCAGGTGTGTTCCACCATACAGTGTCTTTTGAGTTCTCATCCATAACGATGTATTTATCTTTAGGAGAACGTCCTGTGTAGATACCAGTCATAACGTTAACTGCGCCAAGCTCAGTCTCCTTACCAACCTCATAACCCTCAAGGTCGGCTTTTGTCTCTTCCTCGAATAATACTTCGTAAGAAGGATTGTGAACGATCTCTGTTGTTCCTGTAATGCCATACTTTGTTAAATCAACGTTTGCCATTTGAATAAACCTCTTTTCTATAAAATTATGGATTAAATCCATTTCTTAGGTTAGTATAAATGTTTGTTAAAAAAAAATCAATATCTACTTTCCAATTTACACTTATTTCACAATTTTTCGACATTGTGTATAAGCATATTTAAGCAACTTACATCTGAATAAAAAGTTCAATTACAATTATGCACAAAAATCATTTCATATATATGCCCTATGCCAGTTCAATTACCAAAGCTTCATAACCGGAAAGCTCAATGTTTATACTGCTTCCGTCAACTTTGCCGCCCTCTGCCCCAGCCGGAATATCTGTTACTTTTCTGCCTGTATTGCTAAGGATAACATCACTGATCTTACCCGGTAGTTCCACGTTCTGCGGCTCTTTCTGGAAATTGACCATTACAAGGATTTTTTTATCATCCGCCTGTCTTAAATAAGCGATCAGGTTCTTCTGGTTTCGTTTGTAAGGTGCAAACTCTCCAAAAGTTAATAATTCATGGTATTTTGGATTTTTGTATACTTCTATCATTTTTTTGTAGAAATTGTATACAGAGTCCTCATCATCAAGCTGTGCTTTAAGATTGATCTTTTTATAATCAGGATTTACCTTTATCCAAGGTGTGCCTGTTGTAAAGCCTGCGTTTTCTTCATCTGACCACTGCACAGGTGTACGCGCATTGTCACGGCTGAAGGTGTATGCCAGATCAAGTGCCTTTTTCTCATCACAGCCCATATCAAGACACACTTTATAATCATTTTTTGTGCTTATATCGTCATACTCATCTATATTGTCAAAGCGGCAGTTTTCCATTCCGATCTCCTGTCCCTGATAGATAAACGGTATTCCGTGCAGGAAAAAGTATACACATGCCAGAGCCTTTTTACTAGTATCACAAAGATCCTCTGCCGGTATAAAACGGCTGACTCCTCTCGGCTCATCATGATTTTCTATGATATTTGACAGGAATCCTATATTGCTGGTTCTTATCTGGCTGTCAAAAATAGCATTCTTATACATCTCAGCGGTAACCTGCTCATTGTCTATCCAGTTACCGTTTTTACCGCACAACTCCGGTCCGAAATCAAACTTGGAAGAAAAATGGCCGTTTTCACCTATATACTCCGCTATCTCTGATTCTTTGTCATTAAATACCTCTCCTACGGTAAAAGCATCATATCTCTCAAAAGTCGCTTTCTTCATCTCTTCGAGATATATGCCTATTCCCTCTACCTCCTCAAGCATCTTTTCGATATATGTAAGACCGTCTGCTCTGTCAGGCTCATAATCACTAAATGGCAGCTTCTTTTTGATATTGATGATCGCATCCAGACGAAATCCCGCTATTCCGCGGTCAAGCCACCAGTTTATCATCTTATAAACTTCCCTGCGGAGTGCCGAATTCTCCCAGTTAAGATCCGGCTGCTTTTTGTGAAATGAATGCAAATAATATTTATCCGTTCCAGGTATCGGTTCCCATACGCTTCCTCCAAAATACGAGCGCCAGTTGCTCGGCAGTTTTCCGTCCTTTTTCTCGGCAATATAAAAGTATTTGCCGTACTCTCCGTCAGGATCAGCCATAGCCTTTTTAAACCATTCATGCTCATCCGAGCAGTGGTTTACGACAAGATCCATGACTATATACATATCACGTTTTTTTGCCTCCGCGATAAGTCTGTCCATTGTATCCAGATCACCGAACAATGGATTTATGTCGTAATAATCGGAAATGTCATAGCCCTGATCTACAAGCGGTGACTTGTATACAGGTGATATCCATATGATATCCACTCCAAGCCCCTTTAAATAATCCAGTTTGTCTATTATTCCGTAAAGATCTCCTATTCCGTCTCCATTGCCGTCTGCAAAACTCTTTGGCCAGATCTGGTAGGCAACCTTGCCCATCCACCATTTTTTCTTTCTATTGATTTCTTTCATAATACACCTCCGGTATTTTTATCTGTATATCTTATTTTTATCCATATATTTTTTGCTGCTAATATCTATATACTTTTGCCTCATAAGGCCTGAGTTTCTGTCCCTCATCATCTTTATAATTTCCGATCAGCTTTATGGCATCTGCCAGTATTCTTTCCATCGTATCCTCTGAGGCATCCACATCATGATCCGTAAAATTACACATTACCATAAGGTGTTCATTTCCGAGATGGCGTGTGTAAATATATACCTCATCACTCTTTTGCTCTAAAAGCTCATAATCTCCGTATACTATGATCTCGTTCTCATGTCTTAGTCTGATGAGCTGTTTGTAGTAAGAAAATACAGAGTCCGGATCATTTACCTGATTTTTTGCGTTTACCTCTTTATAATTTCTGTTTACTCCGATCCAGGGTGTACCCGTTGTAAAGCCTGCATTTTCGCTGTCATCCCACTGCATAGGTGTACGTGCATTGTCTCGGCTTACATCCTTTAAATACTTCATCATCTGCTCATGAGATACTCCACAGTTTTCCGTGAGATCCTTGTATGCATTAAGACTCTCTATATCGCGGTAATCCTCTATCCTGTCAAAATATGCATTGCACATGCCAAGCTCCTCGCCCTGATATACATAAGGTGTGCCCTGCATCATGTGCAGACAGGTACCAAGCATCTTGGCTGAAAGCACTCTGTACTCTTCACTGTCATTTCCAAACTTCGATACGCTCCTCGGCTGGTCATGATTTGAAAGATATAAACTGTTCCATGCCCTTCCCTCAAGCTGTGTCTGCCATTTGCTTAAGATTGCTTTCCACTCAGGAAGCGGCATTTTCTTCTCATCCCACTTGCCGAAATGCGAGTGCTGGTGTTCTCCTCCTCCGACATGTTCAAACTGGAATACCATGTTAAGCTCGCTGTCATCAGAATTGGCATATTTCTTTGCCTCATCCACCGTCACTCCGGCAGCCTCACCTACTGTGATAAGGTCATATTTTGAAAGGACTTTCTCATTCATTTCTTTTAAGTACTCATGCACATGAGGACCATTTGCCGATCCGCTGTCAGCATAGCCATTCTCCCCCGGTACTCCGTCAGGAAGTCCCGGCTGTTTTGATATAAGGCTTATGACATCCATTCTAAAGCCATCAATCCCCTTTTGACACCACCAGTCCATCATGTCAAATACGCTGTCTCTGACTTTTGGATTGTCCCAGTTGAGATCCGGCTGTTTTGTAGAAAAAAGATGAAGGAAATACATATCCGTCTGCTCATCATATTTCCATGCCGAACCGCTAAAGCATGATCCCCAGTTGTTCGGCTCGCTTCCGTCAGGCTTGCCCTTTCTCCAGAAATAGTAATCTCTGTAGGGATTATCCACGCTCTTACGGCTCTCAACAAACCATGCATGCTCATCAGAAGTATGGTTTACTACCAGATCCATCATGATCTTTATCCCCAGCTCGTGCGCTCTGGCAAGCATCCTGTCAAAATCCTCCATAGTACCGAACTCTGTCATTATCGCACGATAATCGCTTATGTCATATCCGTTATCATCATTCGGTGACTGATAGACAGGTGACAGCCATATCACATCAATTCCCAGATTGGCAAGATAATCAAGCTTTTCGGTTATTCCGTTTAAATCACCGATTCCGTCTCCGTTTGAGTCCATAAAGCTTCTCGGATATATCTGATAAACTACCGATTCTTTCCACCACTTTTTCTGCACCTTGTATACCTCCGTTGATTTTTATCACATTTAAAATTTCTGTTTTGTACTTAACAGCTGCTGTTTTCTATAGTTAGAAGATAACACAGCGCAGATGTGAGTTCAAAGGTTAAGCGCATAACCGTCATATTATACAATAGTACGATTTTATATTAGTTAAAAATACACAAAAAATGCAGCCGAGATACTGATACTTCGCTGCATGATACTGCCGACAAAATAGATGAGTTTTTATCCCCACTTTTTATCGTCAGACTTATATTTTCAAATTCACTTTTTCTATTTTGTACTTTTCATTTATATTTTCTAATTTACATATGCTTCACAGACTCTCTCTCAACAAGCTTTACCGGAAGCATTCTCTCCCTGACCGATGGATCAAGCACCGCCTCCACCGCCATCTTTGCCTTCTGTGACAGGTTCTGGCTCATAGTCGTAAGCTTCGGTCTTGCAAGGCGCGCATATATCAGATCATCAAAACCTGCTATTGATATATAATCCGGCACTTTTATGCCCTTGCTCTGCAAAAACGAACTGACCTCAAGCGCATAAAAATCCGATGCGACAAACAGTGCCGTATACCGCATAAGCTGTGGCAGAAACTGCTCAAATTGCAGCTCACGCACCGGTTCACTGGATGAAAAGATAAAATGATCTTCTAATGTGATCTTTGATCCCGGCTTTTGCGGAACGACAACACCTATCATGTTTGACGAAGTCTGTGCCAGCATCATGGCAGAACGGTTTCTGACATATCCCATCTCATCGAGTGCATTTTGTATTTTCTCCCTTACCGCAGGTGAAACACGCTGGTCTTTTCCGTTTATTACATTTGAAACAGTGGCGGTACTAACACCAACGTAGTCCGCCACATCCTTAATTCTTACCATATTTTGTATAGTTAAACCTTTTAATTTACATTATCCCTGTGCATATCGCGTGAGGAACTGTTTTGTACGCTCCTCCTTTGGATTATCGATCACCTCGTGAGGATCTCCCTGCTCCACGATAACACCGCCATCCATGAAAATAACCTGATCTGCAACATCCCTTGCAAAAGCCATCTCATGAGTTACTATGATCATGGTAGTCTTCTGCTCGGCAAGTGTCCTTATTACCTTAAGTACCTCTCCCGTAAGCTCAGGATCAAGCGCGGAGGTAGGCTCGTCAAAGCATAATATATCCGGCTTAAGTGCCAGTGCTCTTGCTATCGCAACACGCTGCTGCTGTCCTCCCGAGAGCTGATGCGGATAATGATCCATCCTCTCAGCAAGTCCCATTCTCTCCAAAAGCTCTTTTCCATGAGCGTCTATTTTTTCAAGTATCTGCTTTTTATTTTTCTTGAAATCCGGCTGTTCCTGTGCCAGAAGTCTCTCTGCAAGTGTCACATTCTCAAGAGCCGTATACTGTGGAAAAAGATTAAACTGCTGGAATACCATACCAAAATGCAGTCTCTTTTTGCGAAGCTCTGCATCTTTATCACTGCCGGGCAGCGATGCATCAAAAAGCATTTCCCCATTTACGGATATGCTGCCGGAATTAGGCTTCTCAAGGAAATTAAGACAACGTAACAGTGTAGTCTTTCCCGAACCGGATGAACCGATAATGGCAAGCGCAGTTCCCTCTTCCATGGAAAAACTGACATCTTTTAATACATTTGTTTTTCCAAAATGTTTTTCTATGTTTTTTACCTCTAATATTGCCATGTCGTCCTCCTACTTGAAATAATCCAGTTTCTTTTCGATAAAATTAAATAACAATGTAAGAATTCCGACAAATATCAGATAAAATACACCTGTATAGAAAAGCGGCCATGTAAGACCATCTGATTTCATAAATGCCGCACCGGCAAATGTAAGCTCATATGCCGCGATTATCCTTGCAAGTGAAGTATCCTTTACCAGAGTGATTATCTCATTTGACATAGGTGGAACAACACGCTTTATCATCTGAAGCAGTGTGATCTTGAAAAAGATCTGATGCTTTGTCATGCCAAGCACCTGTCCGGCCTCTCTCTGTCCTGCCGGAACACCCTCGATACCGCCTCTGAATATAACAGAGAAATAACACGCATAGTTGATAACAAACGCAACAACCGTTGCCGTGATCCTGCCTGCCTCATCTCCGCTCCAGATAGCTTTTCCAAGCCACAGTCCCGGTCCGTAGAAAATGATGATAAGCTGGAGCATAAGCGGAGTACCGCGGATGATCCAGACAAATATGTTTACTAAACCCTTAAGGGGCTTGAACCTGCTAAGAAGTCCAAAAGCAAGTATAAGCCCCAGAGGTAATGCAAATATTAAAGTTAAAATAAATATCTCAAAGGTAGTCCAAAGACCACTGAGTAACGACTGTGTAACTGTCCAAAACATACTATTTCCCCTGCTCAACAACTACCTGTGCATTGTTGCAGTATGCATTAGTGCACTCCATAGCTGATGTAACCTCATCTGTAAGTGTCATACCGTTCCATACAACGTCAATGCTCTTTGAATCAAGCTCCATTACCTTGTTGTCCCAGTCGATGACCATAAACTCAACATCCACGCCAAGCTTTTCTGCTACAAGTCTTGCCATGTCTGCGTCAAAACCGATCCACTCACCGTTATCATCCTTGTAATCCATAGGCTCAAACTCTGTGATACCTACAACGAGCTTGCCTTTTCCCTTTATGTAATCTACATCACTGTCGCTGTCAGACTGTGTAAAATCACATGCCTCCTGCTCTAAAAGCGACTCCTGAACACCGTATGTCTTTGCGATATCCTGCATACTGCCATCGGCATATGACTCTGCAAAAACTGAATTGATATATGATGCAAGGTCAGATCCTTTACGGCATCCTACACCGTATTTTTCTGTTGTAAGCTCATCTGTATGTACGAGATCAGGATAGCTTGTGCCCTCTCCGATCATAGCTCCTGCCATAAGCAGATCGATGATCGCTGCATCTGAAGTACCTGATTTAACCTCCATAAGCGCATCTGCCTGTGAAGAAACTGAGTTGTAGTTAAAGCCTTTTTCCTTTGCAACTGCCTCTCCTGCGGATCCTGCCTCTACGGCATAGGTCTTTCCATCACCTTTACCTGCACTCTGTGTGTCTCCACCTTTGCTGCTGCCACATGCAGCCACTGCGAATGCCATTGTTGCTGCTATAAGTAATGCCAATCCTCTTTTCATTTTATTCCTCCATGTGTAAAATTTAATCTTTTAACATAGTAGCAAATTATCACGCTAAAGTAAAGTACTTTTATTACCCCAATTTTATGATTAAAGGGTCATCTCATTTTCTACAAATTCTTTGAGTCTTGGCAGGCAAACAGAAATTTCTCCCCTTACCTTTGTATCTATAATTCCTTTTTCCGACAACCTTTTCCTAGGCTCAGACCATTCGTTATGTTTCTTATTTGTCATCTCTAATAGTTCAGATGCCATCATTTTATCTTTTTGAACAATAAACTGTAAAAACCATTTATCCTTCGGAGCAAGCTCACTCCATATCTTTTTATATACCTTTTCCGCCAATGCCTCATCCAATAATGCCAGCACCTCTTCCGTAACCTCTTTTGCCTTTAAATCCCACATATACTTTCCAAGTGCCTGATAAGCAAATGCATATCCTTTCGTAATACATGCCATTTGTTCAGCAACTTCTTTTGAAACATTAAGTGTCCGTTCATAATCATTTCGTATAAAAGTATGATTAAGCGGTGTCATCTCATACTTTGTTGCTCTTAGGAAAAAAGTAAGTCCTTCAGCATTTTCAATGCTTTCCACATCCTCATATAAACCTGCCGCAATCAAAAATATAGGCAGTTCCTCCCGTATAAGTATCTGAAATTCCTGTATAAAATCAACCATATGAGTTGTCTTTCTTGCTTCATCTATTGTTATGAGCACCCTCATTTTTCTTCTGTCAATCTCTGTAAGAATTGCTTTAAGTGCATAATCAAGACTTGCAACAGGACTTTTTTGCGAAAGACTAATACCTATTCCAAACTTTGTAAGATTTAAGTTTGTGTCAATAAACGAAGTTAAAAACGGAACTGAACTATACAGATTTGCAATAATATCTTCTATAATATTCCCATTCGACTTTACGCCTACAACTATCCAGTTTTTATTCTGTCTTATTATCTTCTCTATCTCTGTAAGTGTAACGGTTTTCCCTGTTCCCCTTACACCTGTCAATTTATATGCCTGTTCTTCAATAACGTCACTTTCCAAAGAGTCTATAATATTATCAATCAGCATTGTTCTGCTGATATATTGATTTGGAATTCTGCCGAAACTTATTACATATGGATTTCTTTCTGCCATAAATGCACCTCCACGCTTTGTAATGTACGCTTTAATATAATTCACTATAAAACACTATAATATACTATAATTATTTTCTATCACTATAATACACTATAATATACTATAATTCAAGAAATTCTATTCCATGCTTATAATTTGATTATACCATAATTATGTTTTTTTCAAATTAAAAAAAGAGACCTATACGCAATGTATAGATCTCTTCTTAATCAGTCTTATGCTATTTCTTAGAATTTACCAGCATCTGCTGCCTGCTGTACAGATACAGCAACTGCAACTGTAGCACCAACCATTGGGTTGTTACCCATTCCGATAAGTCCCATCATCTCTACATGAGCTGGAACTGATGAAGATCCTGCGAACTGTGCATCTGAATGCATACGTCCCATTGTATCTGTCATACCGTATGAAGCTGGTCCTGCTGCCATGTTATCTGGGTGAAGTGTACGTCCTGTACCACCGCCTGATGCTACTGAGA
>CAVABC010000102.1:0-10104 GCA_963586665.1 Acutalibacteraceae bacterium | reverse complement strand
ATACATTTCTTATCGTCTAAAAGATTTAACAGGATTGCGGGTCTATTATATTGGACGATTAGCGAGATAATTACAATTTCTCCTATTATGTTATTCTGTTTTATACATACCATTTCAATCACTGCTGCTAATAAAAACAGGAGTCCCGAGCATATAATAAAAAACAGTTTAAAAAGCGTATCATCTTCTATTATTTTTAACTTTGATTTCCAATATTTTAATAATAATTTACCCATAACCATCTTTTTGCAAATTAAATGGTGTGATTATTTTTATTACATAATCACACCATTTTACTTAAACTATATTACCAAGCTGCTGCATATGCTTTTCCATATTTTTTTATCATTTTCTTAGCAGCTGCAACTAAAGCTGCTGATATAGCTCCAGCACCGATGATAGCAGCAACTAATGAAATAATCGTTGCCACGGTAGAAACTGTATCAATGATATTTATTACCTTAGTTGCCGCTGCTTTTGAAATACCTAGCATAGTTGCTAATTCTATTCCTGAAAAACATCCTACACATAATACAAATAACATTGAAAAAACAATTAATGATTTATTTGACATCTTCATTTTCAATCACCTCCCTGTCATAATATTAGTATAGCTTGTCTGCATTTGTTTTCTGCATATTGACTATACACTTTTTCGCAATAAAAAAGCAATCACTATGGCATGAACGACACTTTTTTTGTCATGAACAACACATCGATTGCTTATTTCTATAACTATTTTCCTATTTTATATATTTATTGATACAATAAATCTTTCATTTCCCTGAGATATTCTCATATCTCCATCATATTTTTTTACAGTCCTCCTTACATTTTCTAACCCGATACCATGATTCAGCTTATCCTCTTTTGTAGTAATAAACTTTTGCCTTCTATTTATAATACTATCCACATCATAACTATTACGAACCGTAATGAATATTTGTGAATTATAACCGGCTACCTCGAACTCAATGATTCTTTTGTCCTCTTGTAATTTTTCACATGACTCTATTGCATTATTAAGAAGATTAGATATTATCGTACAAATATCAAACATATCTATTGCTGCATCATCCGATACAATCCCTTTGAATTGAACTTTTATATTTTTACTTTCCGCTTCCAGAGCAAATGGTGCTATTACTGCATCCAATTCCCTGTTTCCGGTGTACTCTACCGGATTCTTAGATGAAACCTTATTAGTCAGCTGCGATAAATATTTTTTTATTTGTGTATTATCATCACTGGCACACATACTATTTAGCACAAGCATATGGCTTTTCACATCGTGCCTGAATTTTTGCAGTTCTTTGTATTGCAGAAGTATATGTTCATAATGCTGCTTTTGTAAAGCTATATGCTCTCTATACATGTCGTTTGACTTTTTTATATGTGCATTCTGACTTAATACAACAACCTGCATAAGAGTTACTATAACAAGTGTGCAACAAGCCATTACTACAAGCACACTATAGATTTGCACATCATCATTCTTTATAATTCTGGAAAAATATTGTATAGATGCAATTATGAGTAATGCATTTACAGACACCGCATATAACATCACATAATGTTTAACCTTTAAAAAGATTTCTTCTGGCTCGTCCTCTTTTACTTTTATTACATATATTACTATCCAGACTACTATACTAAATACTTGACATAATATCGCAAGCATAGGAGAATTCGTAATATAATATTCTGGTTTTGAAATTATCAATGACAATAAAAAAGAAAATAATATTCCGAACATTGAACTAGCCAATACCATAAATGGATATATTATAATATTCTGTACCCTAAATGGTTCTACAATAATAACAGGCAGCATAATCATTATAAAAAAAGAAATACTCATTAAATATTGCAGATTATTATTTACATATATTACGCTACATATGGCTATAATCATTGCAATATATATCATCCATCTGACAATTTTTCCGGTAATTTTCCGATTAAATATGATTCGATACCCCAATATATAAAGTACGGTCTCTGTTATAAAATAAACTATCAAATACAATATATCCCTTATCATATTCTTCTCCTCGCCATTTTTTCACCATACTCGTGATATGACCTTTTTACAGTTTCTTTATAGCTTCTTCCAATCGGAATTTCAATATCCATACCCCTTATGGATAATTTCCCATTTCTAAGTGTCGCATATTCAAGATTAACCATATATGATTTATGAACACGTACCACAGAACTACCATTAAGCTGTTTTTCGATCTCAGATAGCTTTAATGTCACAAAATTTCTTTCTATCGTGTAGATATCAGAATATCTCCCCTGTGCCTCTATATATCGTATATCTTCAGCATAGATCATTCTGTTTTCACCTGTTTCTGACAAATACGAAATACTTATATTCTCACTTTTCTCTATCAATACTTTTTCCAGCATAGCTTTCACATTCATATATTCTGCCGGTTTCTTGATAAAACCTATCGTTTTGATGCCAAAGGAATGTATCATCTGTTCCTCATGACTCGACACAAATGCTATCCGCCAGATTTTGTCTTGTTTCAGTACCCTGTCCTTTAATTCAATTCCACTGATACCATCCATCTCTATATCCAGAAAAAGTATATCTATTTTTGGAGTTTCTTCATCGTTACAGTATTCGATAACCTTTTCTCCGTTTTTATACATCTGACATTCAAATGTATCTGTATTGTTTTCATAATACATCTGACACAGTTGCAACATATACTGCCGTGTTTCCGCTGAGTCATCACATATTCCTATTCGCAACATATATTCTACCTTTTGGTCCTTTAATCATGCTATTATGCGTATACACGCTATATAACTTTAAGTATAAGTGAATTTTGTCACAAAATCAACGAATTAACACTGCCCCATTCTGCGCATAATATATATAAAATCTGTTTTTATGGAGATATGGACTTTTATGTGTGGTATTGCCGGATTTTGTAACTACAAAGAAAACTACGAAGAAAAGGCCGATTACTGGCATTTCCGTCTGGAAAAAATGCGTGCGGTGCTCGCTCACCGTGGAAATGACGCCCGCGGTCGTTATCTAAAAAAGCATATAGGTCTTTCCCACAGCCGTCTCGCTATCCGCGATATACTCTGTGGAAACCAGCCTATGACCAGATCCCGCGACGAATATAGCTGCACTATTGTATACAATGGTGAGATCTACAATACTGACGAGCTTTTACCGGAACTGACCAAAAACGGATATGTGTCCACAACTACCTCTGATACCGAGGTTGTTCTGCATGCATATATGCACTGGGGACCTGATTTTGTGAGCCGTCTGAATGGTATTTTTGCTTTTGCCATATGGGATGAGGGTAATAAAAGGCTGCTTTTGTATCGCGACCGTGTAGGTGTAAAACCGCTTTTTTACGCTATCCGTGGAAATTCCCTGATATTCGGATCAGAGCCGAAAGCATGCTTTGCTCATCCCGATCTGACACCGGAGTTAGACCTCCCTGGTCTGAAAGAGCTTCTTGCTATAGGACCTGCTCACACCAGCGGACTGACACTTTTTAAAGATCTGTTTGAGGTTATGCCCGGACATTACATGATCTACACCACCGATGGACTGCACGACGAGACTTACTGGGAGCTTAGCAGTCATGAGCATACCGACAGCTACGAGGATACTGTCGAGCATACGCGTTTTCTCGTGGAGGATTCCATTACGAGGCAGATGATCTCAGATGTGCCTGTGTGTACCTTCCTCTCCGGAGGTATTGATTCAAGCATAGTGACCGCTATTGCCGCAAACTATATGAACACCCGCGGTAAAACGCTTAACACGTTCTCGTTTGACTTCAAAGACAATGATATTTATTTCAAGTCGAATTCCTTCCAGCCTGAAAGAGATCTGCCTTATGTCAATCGGATGCTTGAGGAATATGAGACAGTACACTCTTATCTTGAATGTGACGAAACCGCTCTATACAAAGCTCTTTTTGCTGCCGTTGACGCAAAGGATATGCCCGGCATGACCGATGTGGACTCTTCACTTTTGTATTTCTGCAATCTGGTAAGCAAGAAAAATAAAGTAGCTCTTACCGGTGAGTGCGCGGATGAAATCTTTGGCGGATATCCTTGGTTTTACCGCAAAGAGCTGTTGGAAAGATATGGTTTTCCATGGTCATCGGATGTCGCTCCGCGTATGGCATTCCTTGGATCTGATGTCGCAAAAGAGCTTGATCTTGCAGCTTATTCCAATTTCAGATATGAGGAGTCAAAGGCAAAAGCTCCACTGCTGCCCGGTGAAACCGGAGAGGACGAAAGCCGCCGCATAATAGGTTATCTCAACATCAAATGGTTCATGCAGACTCTTCTTGACCGCATGGATCGCACCAGCATGTACTCTGAGCTTGAAGCCCGCGTGCCATTTGCCGATCATCGTATCATTGAATATGTCTTTAATGTGCCATGGCATATGAAATTCCAAAACGGAGTGGAAAAGACTCTGCTGCGTGATGCTTTTGCCGATGTCCTGCCGCCTGAACTGCTGCACAGAAAAAAGAGCCCATATCCAAAGACTTATCATCCCGGATATGAAGCTCTTCTTGTAAAGGGAATGGAGGAGATATTGGATGATCCAAATGCTCCTGTGCTCCCTCTTATTGATGTAAAAAAGACGCGGGAATTCTTAGAAGCTCCTGCCGAATACGGCAGACCATGGTTCGGTCAGCTCATGGCAGGCCCGCAGCTTATCGCATATTTTATCCAGATCAACTACTGGATGGAGAAATATCATCTGAGTGTTTAGAAACGCAGCACCATAAAGCTCTGTGCCGGAATCGTGACATCTCCGATGATCTGCACATTTGTCTCGCGCACATCGGTGATCTCCGGCATTCCCTCAGGGATTTCTCCTGTTCCCTCGAGTATCCAGGCGTGACCTATTGCCTCTACCGGAACATCTTCACCATCTGTAAGTGGCAGCGTATAGTCGCTGTCATTTACATTTGCTGCCTTAAGGATCGTCTCTCCCTGCTGTGTGCGTGAAAGTGATACATATATACCGTCCTTACGCAGTTCCTTCTCCTGACCGTTCATAGGAATTGTCTCATCACCCACATGGTTTGCAAAAAGCATCTGAACGTAATAATTCGGTGTCAGGTATACTTTTTCATCATCGAACCATATCATATCCGGCTTCCACTGGCTGTGTCCGACACGGTTGAAAAGTGGTGCATATGATGCCAGTTTAACAACATCTGCGTTTTTCTCTATTCCAGTAAGCAGGGCTGCCTCTGCCAATGCACTCTCCATATTGTTCTGCTTGTCTGTGGTATGCGCTGCGTATTCTCCTGCAAATACCGCTATATCTCTCGGATAATCATCATAGTGATCCACATGATCATACATCCACTGTGGACTCACATAATAGTGCTCATCCACGGCATAGCAGGTGTTTGGATTGGTCTTAAACTCGTTGTTGTAGAATTTCCATGCATCCTCAGTGATAGGCGAATCAAGGAACGGTCCTGCTGTTCCGAGTATCTTCATATCAGGATATTTCTCGTGGATAGCTTTCTCAAATATCTGATGACGCTTGTAGAGATCCACATACTGTGACTCCCACTGCTCATTTCCTACTGATATCATGTCCAGTCCGAAGCTCTCAGGATGTCCCATCTTTGCACGGAGCGCGCCCCACTTGCTGTTTACCGGTCCGTTGGCAAACTCGATCAGATCAAGTGCGTCCTGCACATACTCATCAAATTCCTCGCTGTCAGATGTCACTAACTGTGTAGACCTGAACTGACATGCTGTACCGATGCTTAGTACCGGAAGTGCTTTTGCTCCGAGCAGCTCGCAAAGCAGGAAATACTCGTAAAAGCCTATTCCAAAGGACTGTCCATAATGGGAGTCAGGACGTTTTACATCCCATCCGGTTTTTGATCTGTCATCATCAAACGCCCAAAGATTAGGAATATATTTTCTGTCTTTTAATTCTCCTACTGTTCTCTTCCAGCGGTATCTGTTCTCAAGGCTTATGCCCTCTACGATACAGCCACCCGGAAACCTGATAAATCCCGGCTTTATGGCTGCCAGTGCCTCATACAGATCGCGTCTGAAAATTCCTTTTACGGCATCCTCAGGTATCATTGATATGAGGTCAAATTCGATGACTCCTGCTCCATCCAGTGCTATTGTAAACTCAGCACCCGCAGCATCATCATCGGCTGTCAGTACTGCCTCATATTTGATCCAGTCATTGCAGCGGCACATTTTGTCTGTGTCTAGCTTTTTCAGCTTCTCCATCTGTGCGCTCATAACAGGATCTTTTTGCTCCATTTCGATCTTTAGATCTGAGAATGGTACATAAGGTATGGCTTTTACAGCTTCAACAGTTGTCTTTGCGTATGCTTTTCCGTCCTTATTGACTGATATCACAAAATCACTGCCTGCATAATCTACGCATCTCGCATAAAATGATACATTGTATTTCATGCCCTTGTGCAGTCTGATACCGTCATATGCTTTATTGGAAAATCCCTGTCCTGCCTCTGTTGCAGTAAATCTCAGATAGTGTGGATTAACCTCCGAAAGAGGTGTTCCCATGATATACTGCATACGCGGCTTCGCCTGTCCGTCTGCTGCATATGGCTCCCACGCATATCCGTTGTCGTCCACTGAGTAAAAATTACCCGGAGTGCCAAATCCCTCCTTCGCCTCAAATGAACGGTTCTCAATCATCTCAGCATACAGACCTCCGTCTGCCGCAAAGTTGATGTCCTCAAAGAATAATCCAATCATTTCCGGTGTGATCTTCACACCTTTTTTGTCTGTAATCTGCATAGCGATTACCTCCTACTATAAATTTATAATAAAAATGCCCAGCAATTTATAGCTCTAATTCACCTTGCGCTCTATTTCGATGATGTTATTTGCATGATCCACAGCATCACTAACTACATCATCTTTGACTTTGTTTTCCAACTCAGTCACTTCTGTATTCATATTGTCAGTTTCACTATTTATATTTACTTTTTCTGCTTTCGGAGTGAATTTTCTCACCTTATCCATAAGCTGACTCTTTTTCAGCTCATGCTTTAGCTCTACTCTTTCACTTTTCTGCTGACGTTTTTTCTCTTTCAGCTCATATTTTGCCTGTTTCTTCGCCAGCTTGTTCTGTCGTTTTTGTTCTTTTATGGTTGCTTTCGCTTCTCTCTTAGCCTGTTTTGCCTCGAGCTTTGCTTCCTTTGCCTCATTCTTTATACGGCTTTTCTGATTTTTCTTTACGCTTTTTCTTGCTACTTTATGTAATTCCTTGAGGTCTGACTTTGCAGCGCGGATATTCTTTCTGTCCTTGCGGTATGGATTCTGTGTGAAGTAGCCTATTGTGCCTGCTATGACAAGTAACAGCGCAATAGCCTCTCCTGCCATAGTCACGTACTCAAGATACTGTGGGTACAGCTTGTAACCGATCATCTCTGCTGCGATGAGAAACAGAGGTACAAAATACAGCACACTTCTGCGTTGTCTGGACAGAAGTGCTCCCTCTGCGCCTATACACATAAGCATAAACAGGCATAGCTGTGATGTTGCCCCATATGCATATGCCGCCAGCGCAGCCATGATCACAGATATACCAAACACTATGAGCGCCTCACCTCTGAACAGGGCATTTTTGTACTCTTTTATGCCCTCGAGCTTATCCACTGATATTCCATGAAGCGAATACACCTGATCGGTGATATCCTCCATGCAGTCCTCGTGGTATCTTTTCAACTCTCGGTTTCGGTCTATATCCTCATCTATTGAACGTCTGCGCTCTGTGAGCAACTTCTGCTCCTCCATGATTTTCTCCCAGGCTTCGTCCTCCATCTTGCGCTGAAGTTTTACCTGCTCATGTATCCACTCAGCTCTCTGGATGCGCTCGCTCTCCTCAGGAATGACGATCTGCTGTGGTGCGGATATTTCTGTTATCTCTTCCATTTTCAGATCAACACTGTTTCCGGTGTCTGTTTTGTTTTCTTTTATGTTATCTATAGTACTGATTTTCTGCCGCTTTCTTCTAGACATTTTCTTTTCCTCTTGCTATCGCTCTATCATGTTACTATTTCATGTACTTCTCTATAATGCACTCATGTTTCTTTGTCTTTTTATCATAACTTATCCCAGCCAATGCTTTCAACAGCATTTGTAATATCCTGTCGTATCTCCTCATTTGGAATAAATGCACAACTTCTTTTCTGATCAAACCCTAAATATCCCAGATGAATAAGATATGTTAAAATATCATCTTTATTTTTGAAACTCACTATGTCATTTTTAAAGCTTCCTGTATTTACCTTTATCTCTCCACCCGACAGCATCTCCAATATTGCTGTCTTCAGTCCATCAAAATCCAGATTAATTAGTGGAACTATAACCTCATATGATCCTGTCTCTGACCAGTAGCTTTTCAGATCTCCCTGAAGCATATAATTTACTACGGCACGCGGATTGTATACATGATAATTGCCCAGCATATATCCATCATACCAATGCTCTACCTGTACAAAATCTCTTCCATAGCGTTCACAGATAGCTCTAACCTCATCTTCTGTAAAACCAATATAAGGAGATAGCCTTCCGGCATAAAGCATAGTATATTCATCAAAATTATTAAGTGCTGACTGTGTCTTTAACTTTTTAATCGGTAATATTCCTGTAAGAAACGCAAGCTCTATATACTTGGTAGGCTCGCTTCCCTTAAATAAACCTCTGAGGAGATTGATATATTCCTCCTGTGCGGAGGCATTTGCAGCCTCATCACGTATCAATACATCCCACTCATCAATTATAATTATAAACTTGTTGTCAGTTTTACTGTTAATTACAGAAAGGGCACCATACAATGTACTCTGCTCGCTTAAATCAATATCATTGTACAAATCTGCTAATTCTGATATAACATTTTTGTTTATATATTCAGATATTTTTCCCGGATCACCCGAATCCATTAATATCCACTGCATATCGAGATGAATAACATCATACTTATTGAGATATTTCTCAAAATCTTCTGACTGCGCAATGGTATAATCCGCAAACAATGTTTTGGAATCGCAGCCTCTGCTGTAATAGGCTGTCAGCATATCCGCGGTAACTGACTTACCAAATCTTCTCGGACGGCTATTACATATATAAGCCTGTTTTGTCCCCAATACACTATTGGTAAACTCGAGCAAGCCTGTTTTATCTATATATATCTCAGAATCTACTGCTACTTTAAATGCACTATTTCCCGGATTCACAAACCTTCCCACTGCTTTCATCTCCTTACTTACAATATACTTCTATTAAAGCATATTTTACTGAAATTATCCATAGAATATCCTGCTATTCCGCACATAAATAGTAACAGTTCAGCCTTCCGGCTGAACAACCAGTCTTAGCACCGGCTAAAATATAGCCGGTGCACCCATAAATAATCTTTTTATATTTTCGGTAATTCCCATTTTTCTTTTCTTAAGAGTTTCGATTATGGTCATGATAGAACAGTACATCTTATGACCGTTTTCTTTGCGGAATCCCCCTGCCATTTTCTGTCTGTTTTTGGCTTTTCTAAGATCTCTTTCAGATATATTATCATCAAATGGTACAGAAAAATCATGTAGAAACAGAAGATGGTTATGACTGTATTTTTCCATTCGGTTAAGGAGTGTTTTTTCATCCCGCTTTGCGTATTTATGAAGAGTTTTCTTGTTTTCCTCTTGTCCTCTTTTTAACAGAGAAAAATAGTTTTGCTCATATTCCGTGATCATTTCAACCGAAAGCATAGAATTTCCCTGTTCTATGAGTTCTTTTCGCTTTCTGTTCATTTCACACAGAAGTCTAATCATCTCTTCTGACCATTGATTTCCTGTTTCTTCCGTATTTTTACGCAGATAACGGATAATGTGAACATTACACTCTGCATGATCCGTACCAAAATGATAAAGGGCTGTTTCATGGTCGTGCAGAAGAATTCCTGTATAATGTTTCAGAAAATCCAACTCCTTTAAGGCTTGGATGGATTTTCGGTTCATAGCATGATATACCACGCTGTCCTCTATACTGAAATTTCGTATATAATGCTGTTCTCCATTTACGGTTACAGTT
>CAVABC010000101.1:0-10221 GCA_963586665.1 Acutalibacteraceae bacterium | reverse complement strand
TGTAGTTTATCATTGGACATACAAAATGGATGAAATCAGTGTTGCAGAGGCTGAAACAGCTGGAGTTAAATCTAATGAATCGTTAAGTGCCAGTTAATTATTATTCGATGTACTAGTATGCTATTTTCATGTCATTTTGTCAACAAATTCAATTATTGATGTTCTATTACTTCTACTCTTTATGCATTCTCCTTATTTGTCCTACCCACGCTATTATGTTATAATAAAATCACATATAACAAACATCCAAAGGAAAATCCATATGAGCTCAAACGAAACTAACATAAACGAATTAGATACAGAAAACACAAATAACTCTTCCGAGCATACTCACATACTCGAGGACGGCACCATACTGACACACAATCATGATAACTCTCATGCACATGAGCCGGATCACAACCATGAGCAAAATCATAATCATGACCACTCACACCCTCACCACCACGAGAACACCAAAGCTGTGCTAAACCGTATGAGCCGCGCCATAGGACATATGGAGTCCATCAAGCGCATGGTCGAGGACGGACGCGACTGTTCCGAAGTCCTTATACAGATTGCCGCTGTACGCTCAGCCATCAACAATATAGGAAAGATCATCCTTGAGGATCACATCAACCACTGCATCGTTGATGCCGTTGAGACAGGCGACAAGAAGGCTCTCGAAGATCTGAATGAAGCAATCGAGAAATTTGTCAAATAACTATATGCATTTTAAAATGATTTAAAAATGGGAGCCGAAAAACGGCTCCCTAAAATTTTATTTGTACTGCTGTAACAACGTAACATTTGCCTGCTCAACGCTCGACATGTTGTTATAAATTCCATCCATATCGGTTGTTTTTGTTGTTATGCTTGAATACCATTCTTTCTGATTGAAATAATCGGTCAGTTCAGCATCAGTAAATTCGTATCCATGTCTTGCATACATTTCATTGATGATCATCTGGACAACAGTTCTTCCACCAGGGAAACCATATGAAGAATAATCGGTGTTCATATATGTATTGACTTCATCTGTGGTAATCTCTCTCTCAGCACTATATGAGCAGATGTAATCTTCACCATTCGCTGCCGCAGTTGTATCTACACCTTCGATATTCCACTCAGTATTATAGTAAGTCTGGTTGTAATTCTTTCTGTAATTCATGAGGGCATCAATGCTCTCAAATCCTGTATATGAATAGTATGAACCCCAGAACGAATTAGGATTATCTATCTGTTTGCTTACTGAATTCCATGTTTTTTCATAGTTGTCGAAATCTATATTACAGCTCTTATCCTCATTTACAACGATATTGCTGTATCTTACATCATAGTAATAAGTAAATGGAGTTGGATCACAGTTTTCAGGCTGTATCTGTACATCTATCTTGTATACCATTCCAAATGTATTTTTATTGCTATAACTGTCCTTCTTATCCTTTATTACTTCTAAATAATCACCCACATATGTAACGGCTGTGAGTGTCTCGTCTGAACCAAATGATGAACAGCTGTCTTTTACTATGCTTTCTGCTTCTTTCTTAGCATCCTCTAATGTATCATCATCTACATCTGAGACCTTTGTAGCGTATTTTCCTAATCCCTCAACTTTGTATTCCTTCTCTGTTTCAGCCGGAATTTTGCCAAAGTTTTCTGCATAATACTCAGGATCATCATTATAGAGATAAATTGTTACCTTATCACCGTTGCTTAATCCGGTCTGCTCATCACAATAGAAATAGCTTGTATCAAGTATATCACCATCATATGTATACTCAACTCTTCCATCAGGTCCAACACCTGTAAATTCTACAGATAAATCGTCAAATGCATCAAATGTATCCACTTTCTCAAGTCCTGATACTTTAACTGTTGTATCACTGTACTTGAGCTTGCATTTAAGACCTTCTTTTATCATATCCTCATCGATATCCCACTTATATGTGATCTTATCTCCATTGCTCAGATTATCTGATTTGCTCAATTCCGGATTGTCGATCGCATATCTAAGGATTTCAACCGGTTTGTTAAACAGTTCCTGATATTCTCCCATTTCGTTGGAAGCTGCTTTAGTCAATTTTACCTTTGATCCATATTTCTTTTCTATTGCATCCCAATCGATGGATACTGTAGCCTTTCCATATCCGTCATAGCCTGAATATGATACTGTTACATACTTATCAAGATTGATCGTAGAGCTGACGTTCATATAAACTACAAGTATAACTATAAGTGCAGCTATCACGCCACCTACAATCGCATATACCTTTTTAGGAATCCCTTTTAGTATTTCCACAAATGACCTGTTACTGCCACTGATATTGTTCAGGTTGTTATTACCAAACTCTGGACTCACCGGATTATACACCGGAGTGTCAGCAGGAACCTCACCGGGTTCTACTATCAATTTACTTCCACATTCCTTACAAAACATTGCATCGTCTGCATTCTGGGCACCGCAATTACGACAAAACATGTTGGTCACTCCTTTCAAAAAGAGCCCCATCCTTGGATAAAGGATCCCCGGACAGGGCTCAACAACTATGATATTTAGAATTTCTTTTCTCTTATGTAGCTTTCCATACCTGCAAGGCTTGCCTCTGCATTAGGAGCAAATCTTGAATCGAAGGAAGCCCTTTTTGTAATACCACATACATCGAAATCAACGTACTTAAGATTATAGTACTGCTTTCTGAATATTCCAGCTTTGAATTTCTTCAACTGGTCAATCTGTGTCACTCCATTTACATCCTTGTAGAAAATCTCAGCAACAGACTCTGCATAAATAGTGCCTGTAGAAATATCAACGTTTCCGCTGTATACGAGTAACTGTGTATCTGTAAATGCATATACTGTAGCCTGAACTAAAAGGTATCTAGGCACGCCATCCATACCTATACGATATGCTTCAACAGGATCCTTTGTAAAGATCTTAGCCATAGTATTTAAGTGTTTAAATCTCAAAGCAGCTCCTACTCCAAGTCCATCCGGGCTTACGCCAACACCGGCAACCTTAATAGGCTCAACCTCAGCAATCTGCTCACTGTCAACATTAAACTTACTTAAAGCGCGAGCTTTTAACATTTCAATCGAATTCTGAGTTGCCATATCAACATTATTTTTTCCAGCTCCGGTAAATCTAATGTAGATTGTAAGTCCGATAGCAGCAAGAAATACGAGTACTGCTATAACCTGTATAATCGTGCAAAATGTAGCAAATGGACTTGTTACACCAAAATAGCTAAGTCTCTTAAAAGGTGCCTTTAATACTGTAAATATAATCCACACTACCACTGATAACCACATCAGATCACTGAATCCGAAGAAGTATCTTCTTATCATAGTTTTGGAACTTCCAAAGCTGATTCCTCCGCTCTGATTTTCACCTGCATAACCTGCAGCATTGTTAAAATTATTTACTGATCCTGCTGCACCTGCCTGATTAGCTGTGCCGCCATCAACTCTCGCTCCGCATCCTATGCAGAACTTATCTCCAGGATTTAACTCCTTACCACAATTTGGACAATTCATATATTGTCTCTCCCTTCTTTTTGTATTGACACATAACATTTTTTCATTTGTGTCTATAAATATTTATTTCATATCAGCTATATGCTGATTAAAATACTTATTTCACGCTTTAGCGTATTATACCACCAAATTATAGTACTATAGTATCAAAATATCAATTACTTAATTCTAAATATTTTGAATATAATGTTTTTAGCATATCAATCGTATTGTCTGACACTGTACTTTCAGGCATCTGAATATCCTCAACTGCCTCAAGCTCATACTCTCCTGTAAAAGACCATGTGATCTCATCTGTATACACATTCATGGAGCATTTCGTATCCTTTTTGTCTTTTGGAACACCTACGACCAACTTAGTATCATAGTCTTTCAGATCAATCTCAAAATAATATGCATCATCGCCTAAAAGTTTATCAGCCTCATCAACTTCTTTTAGCATGGTTAATGTATAATCTTTGCTCTTACCGTGTGACACTTTATCCATCAGATCATTTGAAACGCCCTCGTCATTCAGTGTCGCGATGTCCTGTCCGAGTATTTCCTCTATCTGATCATAAGATACCTTCACATCACTTGAAATAGATTTTAACAAGCTTCCTCCAAATGGAATACTGTCTGCGACCTTATCCATTGCCGCATCGACGAGTGGGCTCGCATCAAACATGATATTACTGTTTTTGTCAGCGTAGATCTTAAGATATGTTGTATCCTTGTACTCAATATCTCCGCTTATCACATCAGCACTCTTTTTACCTTCGATCCTGCCCTCAAAGGAGTTTCCAAGGAGTTTAAGGTCCATGCCTTCCACCTTACCATCTACAGTATATTCATACTGCCTGTTCAACAAGTTGTCTACGGTCTGTTTCAGTCTGATATATGGTAAAAAATGCATGTATAACAAAATTCCCACCACAGCCAGTATTACAACCACTCCACAGACTATACTGATAATTATTGTTTTCTTTTTATTAGAGCATGGCATTTCTTTTCTTGACATTACTTACAATCTCCTGAACTATTCCCGGTATTTCTCCGGTCTGATTAGCATCAAGCCTGGTTTCCAATGTATCAACCAGTCCTATTATCTTTATCTCATAATTCATAGCCATATCATTTGATTTTAAAGGACAACATCTGACTGCGTCATACGCTTTTTCTATCTCTTTTTTCAATGCGACATCTTCTGTGAGCTGTCTGCACATCTGAAGTTTTTTAGAAACATCTCTCACGAACTGTCTTTCAGCATCGGTCCGCTCCAGATTTGTTTCTACCTCGTAATTTACTCTCAAGCTGATGAACAGTTGCTGCAAATATACTACAATAAAAATTAAGTTAAGAATTAATATTACCGGTACACTCTTTATTTTCAACAGAATAACGATTGCATTAAATACAATTGTAACAGCTGAGTAGATCCATGAAAACGTATAGTTTGTTACAAGGTTTTCCGGTATTCTCTTATAATTCTTGCAGTAAAGCGGGGCTATGTACGAAACTAATATTGCAAGCCACACAAATCCATAAGCTATCCATCCTGCAGCCGAACTGTCCAGTCCTCCTTTTGTAAAGAAGATCAGATTGTATATTATGATATAGCCTATGTATACAACAGTTCTCATTATTTGTTTTGAATTCATAAAACGACCTCCATATTATTTAACATATTTTCCGGCAACAAATTTCTTTTTAGCATACGGATTTCCCTTTGAAGCACTGCTGCGATAGTATTTTTCCGCAATCTTGTGACTCTTCTTCACTCCGATGCCCTTTGCATATATGTCTCCGAGCTGAAACTCTGCAAGTGAAACTGTCCAGCTGTCTTTGCAGCACTCGACACATTTTGTAAACCAATACACTGCATCATCAGATCTTCGTATAATGCTTTGTTCACCGTCAAATGACTTTGTGACATCATCATACATTACTTCCCAGCCTTCTTTTTCAGCCAAAGTTGCATAGTACTCAAATGCCTGTTCATTATTGCCTTTTTGCATCTCTGAAATGGCATTTTTCCTTATATCCTGTTCTGATGGTCTGTCAAACTCTACCGTATGTGCACTATTATCACTGTCTGTGCTATTTAGTGGCTCATCAACCGTATCCACAGTATCTACGGATGCTACAGCAACTCCAAGTTCATTATCCCTAGATACTGAATTATATATACCACTGTCCGTAGATTTCTGTGTCTGTAATGCACGTTCTGTCGCAAATCCTTCCGATCCTGGTGTCTGCAATGCTTTCTCTGTTGCAAATCCTTCCGTTCCTGGTGTCTGCAATGCTCTCTCTGTCGCAAATCCTTCCGATATAGATTTGCTAAGAGCGCTCTCCGTGCCGAAGTTATCCATTATCGTTAAATTAAGCGCTCTCTCTGTTCCATAATTCTTTATTTCAGGCATCACACATTCTGTTTCGTATACACTATTTGCAGCTGATTTTCCAACCTGTTTAATCCCTTTTTGATTTTTGGTTTTTCTGTATAAAGACGCAAGATCCGCTTTCATTTCACCTGCATCTGAATACCTATCATACGCATGGTATGCGCATGCTTTAAGCATTATCCTGTTTAATTCCGGATTAACGCCATCAATAGGTGGTATCTCTTTACCGGCCAGTCTCATCTGCACAGCCAAATCTCCACCTGGGAACTGATCCTGGAATGGCAATTTCTGGTTATTTGCTAAAAAGTACAGCGTGAGTCCGAGACTATAGATATCAACCCGGTGGTCATATCCATCACTATCTATAAGATTTGCAAACTGTTCAGGGGCCGCAAACTGTGGTGTTCCCTGACTCGTGTGTGCAAGATTGCCTTCTTCAATAATTCTTGAAATCCCAAAATCAGCGAGTAAATACTGATTGTCATCATAAAAAATATTTCCAGGCTTGATATCCCTATGTATGATTCCATGCTTTGTGCATTCTTCAAGGGCACTGCATATATCAATACCGATTTTAATAATATCATACTGTGACAGACCTTTAGTCTGAACAATAGAATTAAGGTCCCTATAGGTAAACATACGAATAGCAAGAAGAAGTGATATATGATTTTTCTCCAAAAGTTCTACAACCTTGAAGTCCTGATATCCAACAATATTTCTACAGGTCTTCAATTTATACATCAACATTACTTCTTCTTCGGCTTTTCTACGCAGTTCCTCCCTTTTAGCCTCATAGTTCCTGCGGCTGATCTCATTCATCTCATCAAGTCCCACATTCTCTTCAAGCAGTGAAACTATCTTTATTACATCATTCTCCGTAAACTCAAAGTTTTCCCTGGCAAACCTGTACACGGAAGTCTTGCCTCCGGAGCCATCGCCTATTTTATTTCCTATTTTCCATCCCGGAAAATTTTTCTCAAGTTCTGATATCATGCTGTCGACTTGCATTTTTATCTCTCCTTAAGCAAATTTATTATCTTTAATCTCCAGTACAATAATAGTGATATTATCCTTACCTCCAGCGTTCATGGCATTTTCAAACAGCTCATGCACTATGTCCTCAACACTACTTTTTTTTGCAAGGCTATTTGCAATACTGTCTGAGTCACACATATCATAAAGACCATCACTGCACAATAAGATCCTGTCATTTTCCTTCCACTCTATCCATCCGCTTTCAAATGGTATAGACTTACCTGCATAATCCATGCCTATAAACTCTGTAAGCTGGTGGTTTTCCCTCTCCGGAACCTCCTCTGTGGAATGATATATTCCAACATCCAGTTTAAGCTGTGCGAGAGTATGATCCTTTGATAAAATGTATAAATCTTTATCGCGTTTAAAATAAACACGGCTGTCTCCACGATGAAACACCCTGAAAACATTGCCATCCGTAACCAGAACAGTTCCAGTAGTGCCACAAGTACTGCGACTTTTGCGTTCTTCCACTACTGCCTGATTTGCCATAGTAAAGATTTTTTCAATTACAGGGCTGATATTCTCTCTATCCATTCCTGCAAAATCCATGGTATTTTCCTGAAATACATGCGATACGATATTTGAAGCTATTTCACCGCCTGCTTCACCGCCCATGCCGTCAAACACACCTGCACATGTCCATTTGCCTGTTTCCTGCGTAAAATATGCTTCACTTTCATTGAGACTCTCCGCATTGAGGCAACGCCCTAAAAGATAATTATCTTCATTGTTTTCTCGTACTTTACCCTTGTTACTAATCACATAACCAATAATTTTCTTCATATTACTCCCTGGTATCTTTTGATACTCTATGTAACAGGATATTTCCAATAAGTAAAAATGCCACTATAAATCCCAATAATATAACCCATACCATAAGCAAATGTCCTGATGTTGCATCAAAACGATCCTCAAAATCATGTGGTACATTCGGTACTGTCATCTGAATCTTCAGCTGAAGATTATTCAGATCTGCAATACTTCCAAGTGCTTCCATTCCCCATTTACTAATCATGATATAAGAAATATAATCAGCCGCACCCTCCATTGTAAAAAGGATTCCAGAGAAAATTAATTGTACAATTAATATATATGGTGCCAGTACATTTGCCGCTTCTTCCTTTTTTACAATACATGAAATCATTATTCCCATCGTATCTGCAGCATACATCAGTAGAAGTATACTGATATAAAACTCTAATATAGGATAATCTGTAATAAGGCCCTTTTCAGGCAGATCGTTTCCGTATACTGCTGCTACTCCAACATAGCTTAAAGATAAAATAGCACTCTGGATCACGCACAATAAGAACTGTACTAATGCTCGTGAACCTGTATAGCATCTGAGTCTTGATCCTGCTATATAATATCTCTTAACGTTTTTTCTGTCCTTTACTACTGTCTGGATCGAGTTAAACAATCCTCCCCAGATTGCTGCACTTACTATTACAAAGCTGCCTGATTTTGTTCCATCATAATGTACGAACATATTCTCACCGGCAATCCATATTACAATGACTGCTGCAAGCACAGGGAACATCAGTGAAATAATCAGATCCTTCTTTCTTCCCATAAGAATCTGCATATACTCTGTTGTAAAAATCCTTAATTCCTTAAACGCACTTATTCGCTTTGGTGCCTTTTCAATACTGTCACTCATTAATAATCCCCCTTAAAGATATAATTTTCCGGATTTTGTGCCATAATAGAATAAACTTCCTTGATCTCGGCTCCAAAATATTTACGTGCCGCATTTGGTGTACCTGAAAATGCAAGTCTACCCACATTGTCAACCTTGTTTAATATTATGATCTTGTCAAACAGATCTATCTCAGATACATCATGGATTATTGTTAGAATGCTCTTCCCATCATTGTGCGCAAGATTTCTAAGCGTCTCAAACAATCTTCTCTTATTTCCCGGATCAAGTCCTGCATCAGGCTCATCCAGGCAAAGAAGCTGTCTGTCTGCCACAAGCTCGATTCCTATATTTACTCGTCTACGCTCTCCACCACTGCACTTTGCGATCTGGTTGCTTCTGACATTCTCGATTCCAAGCTGTTTGAGAGTCTTATTAACTCTCTCTGCAATCTCAGCCTTGGATGTATCTCTCGGAAGCTTTATGCTTGCTGCATTTGTAAGCTCCTGCTCAACTGTCAGCTCCTCGTGGAATGCATCTCCCTGCTGAACACTTCCTATGAGATATTTCATACGTGCAAAATTCTTAATTAGATCTACTCCCTTGTACTCTACGGTTCCTTCCATTCCTGAAGTCTCATATCCGTTCATACAGTTCATAACTGTTGATTTTCCGGCACCAGCTCCACCAATAAGAGCTACAAGTGTGCCTTCCTGAATTTCAAGCTTTATATCTTTTATCAGTTCCTTCTTTTTAAAGCCATGATTGCTCTTTACTTTTCGGCTTCTTATATCTGCGCGTAGTACCACAGGATGATCACTTAAATCTTCCTCTTCTGTTTCACGGACATTTATATTTATGTTATTTCCCTGTCTTTCGTCCGATTCGCTCGTTTTTTTGCTTTTTACTGCTGGTATGTTATACACTATCTTGTTTCCTGTCAGAAGCATAGTGCAGTCGCATATTGCAATCATATCTTTTTCTTTCAGCTTTACCTCACCATGGATTTCCTCTCCATTGAGCCATGTTCCAGCCATCGAATTACAATCCATGAGATAATATTCATTATTTTTCTTCATGATAACCATATGTCTGCCTGAGATATATGGTAATGGGATCACAACATCACACTCATCATATCTGCCAAATACAGTTTCTTTTTTACGAAGAGTCATGCTTTTCCACTGATTTCCAATGCCTTCTGTCGTAAACAGTAAAAGGACACCTCTCTCCTCAGGATTATCAAGACTATCCGAATCAATACGTAAAATATCGCCATTTGAAAGCTTTACTGCATCAAAATCATTGTTATCATTAGCTGTGATCTTGTTGCCGTTGTAATATGTTCCATTCAGACTGCCGCTTTCGATATAGTACCAGTCGCCATCAATATTTTGAATTCGTCCATGGTTTCTGCTGACAATCTTTGATTCCAGTTCAATATCATTCTCACTTTCCGGATTTTTTCTTCCGATTTTCCATACCTGCTTTCCCTCAAGTGGAAAACTTCTTACCGAGCCGCCCTCAAGAATCACGAGATTGGCAGAACTACTAATTGAAAGATATGGCATTGTTTCCATAATACTTCTCCTGTTATGAAGTGACTTTTGTCAAGAGTTAATTTCAAGAAATTTTTCTTAA
>CAVABC010000100.1:0-10569 GCA_963586665.1 Acutalibacteraceae bacterium | reverse complement strand
CCATTTTCTGACTTCGCAGATTTCTTATCAGCGTCCAGTGACTTCATTGTCGGGAACAGAAGTACGTCTCTGATTGCTGCACTGTCTGTAAGAAGCATTACAAGACGATCAATTCCGTATCCGATTCCACCTGTTGGCGGCATACCGATCTCGAGTGCGTTGAGGAAGTCCTCATCTGTGTGCTCAGCCTCGTCATCTCCGGCTGCTGCATTGGCATCCTGAGCTGCGAAACGCTCACGCTGATCGATAGGATCGTTAAGCTCTGAGTATGCGTTACACATCTCCCATGTATTACAGAAAAGCTCAAAACGCTCTACCTTTGCAGGATCACTTGGTTTTTTCTTTGTAAGAGGAGAGATCTCGATCGGATGATCCATGATGAAAGTAGGCTGGATAAGCTCTTTCTCACAGTACTCCTCGAAGAAGAGATTGATGATGTCACCCTTTTTATGACGCTCCTCGTACTCGATATGATGCTCATCGGCAAGTTTCTTTGCTGCCTCGTCATCAGGTACTTCATCGAAATCGATTCCTGCATATCTCTTGATTGCCTCGTTCATTGTCATTCTGGCGAATGGCTTTCCAAGGTCGATCTCTACTCCGTTGTAAGAGATCTTTGTTGAACCGCATACCTTCTCAGCAAGGTAACGGAACATTGACTCTGTAAGCTCCATCATACCTTCGTAGTCTGTGTATGCCTGATAAAGCTCCATAAGTGTGAACTCAGGGTTGTGACGTGTGTCTACACCCTCGTTACGGAAAACTCGTCCGATCTCGTATACACGCTCGAGTCCTCCAACGATAAGTCTCTTGAGGTAAAGCTCAAGGGAAATACGAAGTTTAACGTCCTCGTTTAATGCATTGTAATGTGTCTCAAATGGTCTTGCTGCGGCACCACCTGCGTTTGAAACAAGCATTGGTGTCTCAACCTCCATGAAATCACGGCCTGCAAGGAAGTTACGGATCTCTTTTAAGATCTGTGAACGCTTGATAAATACTTCTTTGCTCTCCTGATTCATGATAAGATCAACATATCTCTGACGATATCTTGTATCTGTATCTGTAAGTCCGTGGAACTTCTCCGGAAGGATCTGGAGTGATTTTGAAAGTAAAGTCATCTCCTCTGCGTGGATTGAGATCTCGCCTGTTTTTGTTCTGAAGGCAAATCCCTTTACTCCGTAGATATCACCGATATCTGACTTCTTGAAGTCTGCGTATGCATCCTCTCCGATGTTGTCTCTTGCCACGTAAACCTGGATATTGCCCTTTAAATCCTGAATATTGCAGAAAGAAGCCTTACCCATTACACGCTTGAACATCATACGTCCTGCGATGCTTACCTCGATAGGCTGTGCATCCATGATTTCTCTTCTCTCGTTGTAATCGTTATTTATTACTTCTCTTTTTGCTGCATCATCAAGACCTTCCACGTTTGGAGCGACTCTGCCTGCAAGTATCTCTGCCTCATGTGCATTGTACTGTTCTTTTACATCGCTGCTGTGATGAGTAACATCATATTTTGTGATCTGGAATGGATCTTTTCCAGCGTCCTGTAAATTCTGTAATTTCTCGCGGCGAACCTGAAGAAGCTGGTTTACGTCCTGCTGCTGTCCGCCCTTCTTATTGTTCTGATCAGCCATTTTTTCAACCTTTCTAGTTCTCTTCTGCTCTCTGGATCTCGAGCACCTTGTATGTGAGATCTCCCATCTGAGTCTCAACTGTTACTGTATCTCCGACTTTCTTTCCAAGAAGAGCCTTTCCAACAGGTGACTCGTTTGAGATCTTGCCCTTTAAGCTGTTTGCCTCTGTTGAACCAACGATCTTGTACTCTAATTCCTCGTCGAATTCGCAGTCTAAGATACGGATCTTACATCCGATAGAAATTTTATCAAGGTCAACCTCTTCCTCTACTACTACCTCTGCATTTTTAAGGATCTTCTCGATCTCCTCGATACGAGCCTCGATGTCACGCTGCTCGTCTTTAGCTGCATCGTACTCTGCGTTCTCTGATAAGTCACCCTGTTCACGGGCTTCCTTGATCTTCTGTGAAACCTCTTTACGTTTTACAACCTTTAAATCCTCAAGCTCATCCTCGAGTTTTTTGAGTCCTGCATATGTCAGAATGTTTTTCTTCTCCATGATTCTACCCTTCTATCCTTTTTTATTATTTACCCTAAGCTTCACACCCGTACTGTATGCTATGCCGTTATCCTTAAATTATGCGTGTGAGGTCAGAGTTATTTATACAACGTCTTAACTGTTTTTCACAGCTATAAAACATCTAATTTAACTCACGTATTATAATTGAAAACAGCCATAATGTCAATATTTTAGCGGTATACAGTCAATTTGACCGCCTGTAAACCACTTTTTATCAAAAATCTGTCTTGTAAAGCAATTGTTCAAGCTGTTCGTAGCTTTCCACGGTGTTTACCGCTGCGCGAAGTCTTGAGGAATGTGGGTACCCTGCCGTATACCATGCGGTGTGCTTCCTCATCTCGTGTATTCCGGTAAATTCGCCCTTGAATTCTATCATCATGCGTGCGTGGCGCAGTATCATCTGACAAACTTCCTCAAACGACGGCTTCTGCTGATGCTCACCGGTCTTAAAATAATGCAGTATCTGTGAAAATATCCACGGATTTCCCTGCGCGCCTCTGGCAACCATAAATCCATCACAGCCTGTCTGCTCCTGCATCCTTATGACATCCTCCGCACATAGCAGATCTCCGTTTCCAATGACAGGAATGGATACCGCCTCTTTAACACGGCGAATGATATCCCAGTCTGCCTTGCCTGAATAGTACTGCTCTCTTGTCCTGCCGTGTACCGCAACAGCACTTGCACCGCTTTCCTGCGCTACGTGTGCCATTTCCACTGCGTTTACGTGCTCGTCATCAAATCCTTTTCTGATTTTTACGGTAACAGGCTTTTTTATCGCTTTGACCGTCTTTTCGATTATCTCTCCTGCAAGAACAGGATTTTTCATGAGTGCCGAGCCTTCTCCGTTGTTTACGATCTTTGGAACAGGGCAGCCCATATTTATGTCGAGTATATCAAACGGTCTCTCCTCTATGGAGTGCGCTATCTGTGATACGATGTCAGAATCTGAGCCAAACATCTGCAAAGATACAGGATTTTCTCTTTCATCAATCGAAAGCAGTGATTCCGTATTTTTATTCTTATACAGGATTGCCTTTGCACTTACCATTTCCATGCACAAAAGCCCGGCTCCCTGTTCCTTGCATAACAAGCGAAAAGGCAGGTCTGTCACACCTGCCATAGGTCCCAGTATTAAGTTGTTCGGAAGTGTGACACTCCCTATTTTAAGCTCTTTGATCTGGTTATTTTCTGTATTCATTGTCTTACTTGCACTTTACATTTTTGCGGTTCTGCTTCTGGTACACAAGATTTATACCCTTAAGTGTCAGATCAGGATCATATACATCTACTGTATTCGTCTCCCCTGATATTATTCGACCGAGTCCGCCTGTCACTACAACTTTTGCATCAAGCATACCTGTCTCTTCCTTGGCTTTTCGGATGATATATTCGGTCTGTCCGATCTGTCCGTAAACCAGTCCTGACTGCATACTTGTGATCGTGTCTTTTCCTAATATGTTCTCAGGTTTTTTGATTTCGATCTCGGGCAGCTTTGCAGCATCCTCCCAGAGTGCCTTTGCGGAAATACGTATCCCCGGTGCTGTGATTCCACCCATGAAAGTGCCCTCTGCATCGACCATATCGTATGTGGTGGCTGTGCCAAAATCGATAACGAGGACAGGTCCTCCATATAATTCATATGCAGCTACGGCATCTACTATCCGGTCTGCTCCGATCTGCTGTGGATTTGGTGTGGCGATCCTTATTCCGGTCTTTATTCCTGCCTCCACGATGATCGGCTTTATGTTAAAATACTTGATAAGCGCATTCTGCAGGGAATGCATGATATTCGGTACTACAGAGCAGATAATCGCATCATGTATCTGCGTCATTTCCACCTCGTTTTTCTCCAGAAGTGTCGTTATTATCATGCCATACTCATCCGATGTACGAGGCATTTTCGTTGTTATACGAAAGCTCGCCTTTATCGTGTCTCCCTCAAAAACCCCACAAGTTATGTTTGTGTTTCCCACGTCTAGTGCTAAAATCATTTTATTTTTATTCCTCCTCAAGTCCTTCTCCCAAGAACACGATGCGGTAATATGTCTCTATCGCCTCGAGCAGCTCTCTTTTCTGGTTCTGATACTGTTTTATCTTAAGTACGCTTCCTATTTCATCATAGAAAAAGTCATTTTCCTCGCAGGATGTACGGAAATCGAGATTTCCATCCTCATCAAAAACCAGCTCAAGTATACCGCCCACATCCTCTGTATACAGTACACACATGATCTTTAACTCATCCTTTATGGACTGTGGAAGCCCTTTAAAATTCTCACTCAGATAAAATTTTTTCTGATATGCGTTTGAAACGCAAAGTACTACCTCTTTAGACATATCCGTATATTCCTCTCACAGATACTTCTCCGCTCGAAACCAGCTTGCGTGACTCCCAGGTGTCCACTATAAGCTCGCCATGCTTTGTTATTCCCATAGCTTTGCCCTCAAACGGCTCTTTCGGATCAAGTACCTTTACTGCCTTATTCATATTTACCAGAAGCTCGTCATATTCCCCGACTAAAGCTGAAAGATCCTCTGTCTGTAAAAAGATCTCATAATATTCCTCAAAATGAAGCATAGTCTGTGCAATGATCTCTGCTCTCCGGAATTTCTTTCCACCAGCCTCGATCATTAGCGAGCTTGCCATACTGCTTATCTCCTCAGGAAAGCTCTCATTGTGGACATTTATGCCGATTCCGATGACGATATGGTTGATATAGTCAAACTGCGCACTCATCTCCGTGAGTATTCCGCAGATTTTTTTGCCATTTATCACGATATCATTTGGCCATTTGATCTTTGCATCCTCGCCTGTGACATCCTTTATCGCTTTTGCCACGGCAAGTGCCGCAACAAGTGTGAGCATTGATGCGTTGTTTGGCTTTATATCGGGCTTTATCATGAGTGTCATGAAAATGCCTGTTCCCGAAGGTGATACCCAGCCTCTTCCACGACGGCCTTTTCCGGATACCTGCTGGTCTGCCACAACAAGTGTACCGCTTGGATAGCCTTTTTCCGCAAGCTCCTGTGCCTTTGTGTTGGTAGAGTCTATCGTGTCAAAATAAAGCACTTCCTGACCTGCCCATTTTGTGTGCATGATGCTCTTTAACTCCGGCTCATTCATCACATCGGGAGCGGACTTTATATGATATCCTTTATTCTGTTGTGCTTCGATCTCATAGCCTGCCTCTTTAAGCTGATTGATTGCTTTCCACACGGCAGTTCTCGACACACCGAATCTGTTGCAAAGCTCCTGACCTGACACATATCCGTCAGCCTCTCTGAGCTGTCTGAGTATTTCCTCTTTCATCATTTATATCCTTGTCCTCAAAATGTAGGTATATAATTTAGTCAGCAAGTGTTGCGCGCATGATAGCTTTGATAGAATGCATACGGTTTTCTGCCTCATCAAATACTACTGAACGAGGTCCCTCAAATACCTCATCTGTCACTTCAAGCTCGCTTAAGCCGAATTTCTCGTAAACCTGTTTTCCGATAGTTGTCTTAAGGTCATGGAATGCAGGCAGACAATGCATGAATATCGCGCTATCCTTTGCATTTGCAAATGCCTGTGCGTTTACCTGATATGGCTTTAAGTCATTTATACGCTCTGCCCATACCTCGTCTGGCTCGCCCATTGATACCCATACGTCTGTGTAAATTACATCTGCGTCCTTTGTGCCCTCTGCAACATCCTCTGTGAGTGTGATCGTTGCACCGGTCTGTGCTGCGACCTCTTTACAGTAGTTTAAAAGCTCCGCATTCGGGAAATATTTCTTGTTGGTACATGCTACGAAATCCATGCCAAGCTTTGCACATGTGACCATGAGAGAATTTCCCATGTTGTATCTTGCATCGCCCATGTATACAAACTTCACGCCCTTTAATTTACCAAGGTGCTCACGGATAGTAAGCATATCAGCGATCATCTGTGTAGGATGGAACTCGTTTGTAAGTCCGTTCCATACAGGAACTCCTGCGTATTTTGCAAGCTCCTCAACGATCTCCTGACCATAACCACGATACTCGATACCGTCAAACATTCTTCCGAGCACGCGCGCTGTATCTGCGATACTCTCTTTTTTACCGATCTGTGATCCGCTTGGATCAAGGTATGTAACGTGCATGCCAAGATCGTGTGCAGCTACCTCGAAAGAGCATCGTGTTCTGGTACTTGTCTTTTCAAAAATAAGTGCTATGTTTTTGCCTGTGAGGTCATCATGTCTGATGCCTTTTTTCTTTTTCTCCTTAAGCTCCTGTGACAGATCTATAAGGTATGTGATCTCCTCCGGAGTATAATCCATAAGTTTTAAAAAGTTGCGTCCCTTTAACTGCATTGCTCTTTCCTCCTGCATTCTTCTATAATGAAGCTATTTTACTCTATTTTATGTGATGTTGCAAGCTTGCAAGTAATTTCCCGTATGATAAAAGGACGCATGAAAAAACTATCGTTTTTTCACACGCCCCTAGCTTACTGGTTTATTAACGGAACATCATGTTTCCAATTCTGATTCCTGAACCTGAATCATTGAAAGATGTGCATCCGCCTGTGTTGTCAGTTCCTGACATAGCAGCCTGCGCTGCGCTATATGCAGTACTTGAAATACTTCCTGAGAGCTTTCTGGCAAGCTTGCCTGACGATGCAGGCCCAAACTGACCTTTCTGATATATAACTCCGGATATTGTATTTGGATAAGAACTACTCTTTACTCTGTTGATAATTGCCGCTCCGACAGCGAGCTGGCACTCATATGACTCACCACCTGCCTCACACTCGATGATCGCTGCAAGCAGTGTCAGGTCATCTGCGCCTGCCTCTACTGCTGATCCCTGTGTAGTCTCGGCAGTCTTTGCTGACTGTGAGTTTTTTGATGCAGACTGGGTTTTTGCCTCCTCAGCGGTTGCTGCCTCTGCTGCGGCTTTTTCCTCGGCAGCTTTCTGTGCTGCTATCTCAGCCTGTTCTTCCTCTATTGTCTTTCCTGTTGTTGTATTGAGTGAACATGTGACATAATCTGCTGCGACATATCTGGTCTGTGAATCGCATACTACTGCAACCCAGCCATCCTGTACCTCGGCTGATCTGTCTACCTTAAATGTCTCGCCCTGTTCTGCGGCTTTTATTACTTTACTGTCCTCACTCTGGCTCTCTCTCACACGAAGTCCGTCAGTATTTACTGTCGCTACCTCTCCACAGGTGTCATATGCATAGTTCAATGCATCTGTTCCGGTCACGCAGTATGCGGTATTTACATATCCGTCTACGTTTCCTGAGGTGATGTGTGTCCATTCTCCATCGCTTTCCACGATTTCAGCCACACTTCCTTTGTAAAGTTTTCCGACTACATCTGAGTCTTCACTTGCCTGTGCCCTGACGTTGAGTGATTCCTCAACATTTGCCATGAGCTTTGTCTGCCACTCCTGCTGCTCCGGTGTGAGCTGTGGCTGCGTATCCTGTGACGCTGCGACTGTGTCGACTTCTTCTTTCTGTACTGTAACAGCCATCTCTGATGAAAGGCTCTTCTCATATTTTGAAAGAGCTGCTGTTACACCAGCATATCCATTATAACCTTTATAACTATAATCAGTATGCTCTAAACCAGTGTTTGCTAGCATCTTACCCTCTGCTTTTACTACAGAGCTTTCGCTGTTAGTAACCGCGGTGATCGTAAGTACTGTGCACAATCCGCAGACTGCGAAGCTTTCGATCACTTTTTTGTTTAGCTTCATATAATCCTCCATATAGTGTAGTATATGTTATTTTTGTTACGTTTATTACACCTATGTTGCATTTGTTACAATTTTGTTACAATGGCATAATATCACAGTAATTACTTTTTGTCAAATTTTGCTCCTATGGAAACATTTCCTGCAGCACAGACGATATTATAACATCCTGATGAGCCTGCTGCTCCAGCTCCATTTTTTCGCCCTCGCTCTGAGACAGCTCATCGATATAATCCCCGACCTGCCTCTCTATTTTGTATATTTCGCGCCCGATATTTCTCACCCTGCGCGACAGCACTATCAGAGTCACGATGACCGTGAGCATAAATGCAAGCACTACTAACAGCTCAACAGCTCCTGCCAGCACAATATCCATTTCTTCTATATAATATTTCACTTTCATATCCTCCCTTTGTTTTTGCAGACTTAAATATCCGTAATATAAATATATGACAATTTGGAACTGTTCAGATATATCTGTGGTACCTCAGATATATCTTCTTAACAATTTACATTATAACTGATTAACGTTAAGTTAATAGCACCTATCGGTCGCAAGTTTCGACATTTGTTTGGTCTTGACTTTTATTTTGTGGCGTATAATATAAATGTATATGGTTATATGTAAAGCTATATATGCAGTTGAAATATCGCGGTTGTTACAGGGTTCTCCTGATAAACAATAAATAGCAGGATCCCCCGTGATCGTGGATTTTTAAAGGAAAGGATATATACATAATGAAAAAAATAGTTATGACAGGTGGTGGAACCGCTGGTCACGTTACTCCAAACATTGCTTTAATGCCGGCATTAAAGGAAGCCGGATATGATATCGAATATATTGGTTCTGTAAACGGCATGGAAAAAGGTCTGATCGAAGCACAGCACATTCCATATCATGGTATCTCATCAGGAAAGCTCCGCAGATACTTTGACTGGAAGAATTTCTCTGATCCGTTCCGCGTGTTAAAAGGATATGGTCAGGCTATACATCTTATGAAAAAGCTTAAACCTGATGTAGTATTCTCAAAGGGTGGGTTCGTTTCGGTTCCTGTCGTACTCGCAGCAAAGCATTGCCATGTTCCAGCGATCATCCATGAGTCCGACATCACGCCGGGACTTGCCAACAAGATCGCAATAAAGGGAGCAAAAAAGGTATGCTGTAACTTCCCTGAGACTATGAAATATCTCCCGGAAGACAAAGCAGTACTCACCGGATCACCTATCAGAAGAGAGCTGTTTAACGGTGTAGCTGAGAATGCCATAAAGCTTTGTAATTTCCCGGATCACAATAAGCCGGTGATCCTTATAATCGGAGGAAGCCTTGGTTCTAAGAAAGTAAATGAAGCAGTCCGTGACATCCTGCCTGAGCTTTTAAAGGATTTCTACGTGATCCATCTCTGCGGAAAAGGCAATCTCGATAACAAGCTTGCCGGAATTACCGGATATGCACAGTTCGAGTATGCAAATGCCGAGCTTACAGATATGTTTGCACTTGCCAATATGGCTATCTCAAGAGCCGGAGCCAACTCTATATGTGAGCTTCTCGCCCTACACAAGCCAAACATTCTTATCCCGCTGTCAGCCGCTGCCAGCCGTGGAGATCAGGTTTTAAACGCAAACTCCTTCAAAAAACAGGGATTTTCTTATGTCATCGAGGAGGAAAATCTCACAAAGGATACGCTTCTTAACGCAGTAAAAGAAGTTTATTCAAACAAAGAGAAATACATCAGCGCAATGTCAGAGAGTGGTCAGATGGATTCCATCTCAACCATTATCGATCTGATAAATAAGCAGGTAAAATAGGAACTATGTCTGCTGTATATTAAATTATGCAGCAAGTTCTAATATGAGAATTTTCCTAGTACAGCGTTCAAGAATTAACTGGACTGATAACGCTGAATGGACAGTTATTTGCAGAATGCTGTACTAGGAAAGCAAAAACGGAATATATGCCGGATTTCCGTTATATATCCCGTTTTTTTGATATATATCACTCTCTGCATTTGTGAAATTACATATGCATCTTGGCACAGATATCCTTCATCTCGTCATCAGTGAACTCCTTGTGATTCCACTCGATGACATTTTTATTGTCATCATCCTCATATCTTGGGATCAGATGCATATGGAAATGAAATACTGTCTGTCCGGCAACCTCTCCGTTATTCTGTACGAGATTGTAGCCCTCACAGCCAAGTACCTCTTTCTCATGTGTCATGATCTTCTTTGCAAGCTTTGCTGCCTTTCCGAGGGTCTCATCCTCGATCTCAAATATGTTGGCATAATGCTGTTTGGGCAGGATCAGTGCATGTCCCTTTGATGCAGGACTTGCATCGAGTATTACGTTAAATTCCTCATCCTCATAGATTGAATTTGTAGGGATATCCCCATTTGCCAGTTTACAGAAAATACAGTTATCGACTTTCATTTTGTCACCTCATATATTATATATTCTACATATTTCTATGCTTCTTATCAGTTTCTGTCTGCATTCAAACTTTATATTTTATTGTTTGATGAAGGCAGTAACACTTACTAATTTGTATTACTATCATCAAAATCTCATCTAGTACATCGAATAATAATTAACTGACACTTAACGATTCATTAGATTTAACTCCAGCTGATTCAGCCTCTGCAACACTGATTTCATCCATTTTGTATGTCCAATGATAAACTACA
>CAVABC010000099.1:0-10597 GCA_963586665.1 Acutalibacteraceae bacterium | reverse complement strand
TCAAGGTTTAAAAGGAATTTAAACAATAAAAAATGGGTGGGTTTTGACACTACCCAAAAGTTCGTAGAGTAATTATAAATGAGAAATATGCAAATCTTATTATGTATGGCAAGTATAAGGTTGTTGATACTAGTACGAAGAAGAAAATCTCAACTCATATTAAACCTGTACGTACAACTACATATGGTGAGGATGGAAATATCATTCAGGAGCGTAATGTACAGTATGGTACATGGGAACCACTTGTTGATGAGGAGACTTGGTGGAAAGCTCAGGAGATTATGGCTTCTAGGTCAAATTCATATAATTTGAAAGATGATAATGGAAAGTCAAAGAGATGTGCTAATGGTCTGCGTACATCTAATGATGCTTACGCTAATAAAGCATATTGTTGTTGTGGACATACTTTGAGTCCGCAGTATACTCATGCAGCCACTGATACAAAGTATGCTCAGTTCAGATATAATTGCAGATGGCAGATTAACTCACACACAGATGATTATAGGAAGAAGCATGGACTGCCACCATCTGACTGTACATGCAAGTTACCAGCTGTGACGGATGTAGCTATGAGACTTATGTCAATCAAAGTGTTTGAATATTTGTTCACAGATATAAGAGACACTATTGACGATACAGTTAGGATTATTGAGATGGCGAACAAGCAGGCAGTTGATTCTTTAAATAACTCAGGAGTATCTGTTGAAGATTTAGAAGCAACTTATGCTAAACTTAATAATAGATTGAGTCGTTTCGCAGATATGTATGCTGATGGCGATTTGACCAGAGAACAGTATAGAGATAAGAAATCCTCTGTCGAAGAAGAATTGAAGCATACAAAGGAACTTATAGACTCAAAGAAGCTTGCTATTAGTGAGCAGAAGAAGAAATCTCTTGATATAGAGACAATTAAAGCTCGTTTGAATACTTATGTAGACTTAAAGGGGTATGGTGTTTCAAATGAGATGATTGAATTCTTCGTGGAGCGTATTATTCGTAGACCTGATAATGAGTATGTATGGGAGCTTAATCTTACAGGTCAGCCTAGCAAGCCTAATAAGTATAAGATTAAGAAGTATAATAAGGAATATAGCGATTCTTTGCAGGATGATAGCAATTTCAATATTATAAAGACATTTGTTATCTCTTTGGATGAGTGTAAGAAGTTTTGCGAGACATTAGCACATCGTCAGTTTAGGGCATCATATTGGAACCAGATTACTGTGAAAATCGCAGTTAAATAGAAAAAAATGAAGTATTGTAGCAGATTGTTGCAATACTTCAATTTTTATGCTATCTTTGAGAAAGAGGTGTTTGTGTATAGCCTTAATCGGAAAATCGGAGGATATTGGTATATGTGTACACCCTACAAAATAGAGGCATTTGCTGATAGCAGCCGACCAGGCAAAGAAGTTAAGCAACATGGAGCATGATGCCTAGAAGCATTGATTTTGCCGGGCTTTTGAAGAAAAATCAGGATATATGAATTGAATAAAATCGTAACAGAAGCGGTCTTTGACATAGTCAAAAGGCCGTTTTGTTTTAATGTTGTGCAAATAAACATATTTATGTTATACTTAATTAATAATTATGCAGAAATGAGGAATAATATGAAATCCACAAAAAAGAAACTGATAATGCTTGTGGCAGCAGTGGCACTCATGGCGACAGCTATGTTTACATTCACGGCATGCGGTCAGAAAAGCAGTGAGCAGGGGAAAAAGGTCACATGTGTAGATGACCTCGAGGGAGCATCTATAGGTGTACAGCTTGGAACTACCGGAGATATTTACGTGTCTGACTATGAGGGAGATGATGCCGGTACAAAGGTTGAAAGATACAATAAGGGTGCAGATGCCATTCAGGCACTTAAGCTTGGCAAGATCGACTGCGTAGTAATCGATGAACAGCCGGCACTAGAGTTCGTAAAGCAGAATAAGGGACTAAAGATTCTTGACGAGGAATTTACCAATGAAGATTACGCACTGTGCCTTGCAAAGGATAATACAGAGCTCCTTGATAAGGTAAATGCCGCAATAGAAAAGCTTCAGTCGGATGGAACGATTGATGATATCATTAATAACTATATAGGTTCAGAGGATCAGATCGGAAAGACTCCTTACGTTAAAAAGGATGTAGACAGAAGCAATGGCACTATAAAAGTAGGAACAAACGCAGAGTTTCCGCCATATGAGTACTATGAGAACAACAAGATCACAGGTATCGATATGGATATCATGCAGGCTGTGTGTGATGAGCTTGGCATGGATATGCAGATAGAGGATATGGCATTTGATTCCATCATTGCAGCTATTTCGTCAGGAAAGGTGGATATCGGAGCATCAGGCTTTACAGTGACAGAGGACAGAAAGAAAAATGTCAATTTCACTGATTCATATATCACGACAAAGCAGGATATTATCGTAAAGGACGGAAATACAAGTTCTGCCATAGGAATAAAAGAAAAATTATATGATAACTTTGTAAAAGACAACAGATATATGTATATCGTAAAAGGTCTTGGAAATACGATAGTTATTACTATTTTTGCAGTAATGCTTGGAATAATCCTTGGATTTTTGATCGCCATAGTAAGAACAAATCACGACAGAAATGGCGGACTTACCATATTAAACGGGCTTTGCAAGGCGTATCTGACTATCATAAGAGGAACGCCTGTCATGATCCAGTTACTTATTATTTACTATGTAATACTTTCGTCAGTTACCAATAAGATACTGGTCGCAGCTATCGCGTTTGGTTTAAACTCAGCAGCCTATGTTGCCGAGATCGTGCGTTCGGGAATCATGTCTGTAGATATCGGACAGTTTGAGGCAGGACGAAGCCTTGGACTTAACTATGGACAGACAATGCAGCTTATAATTCTGCCGCAGGCGATCAAAAACATCCTGCCGGCACTCCTTAATGAGTTTATCTCATTATTAAAAGAGACATCTATCAGTGGATACATCGGTCTGATGGATCTGACAAAGGGCGGAGATATCATTCGAAGCAATACTTACGAAGCATTCCTGCCACTCATAGCTGTAGCTATCATCTATCTGGCAATCGTAATGCTCTTAAGCCACGGAGTCAGCAAACTTGAGAGGAGACTGAGAAACAATGAACGGTAATGTTATACTTGAAATCAAAGACCTGCACAAAAGCTATGATGAGCAGGAAGTGTTAAAAGGCATCACAACAGAGGTGTACAGAGGTGATGTTATAGCGATAATCGGTCCTTCAGGCTGCGGAAAATCAACATTTCTTCGTTCACTCAACCTGTTAGAGACACCTACCTCAGGGCAGATACTTTTTGAGGGAACAGATCTGACAGACAAATCAACAGACATAAATCAGGTAAGACAGAAGATAGGCATGGTTTTCCAGCAGTTTAACCTGTTTCCGAATATGACGATAAAGGAAAATATAATGCTCGCACCGGTAAAACTTGGCATTATGTCAAAGGATGAAGCTTCCGTAAAAGCAGATGAGCTTTTAAACAGAATTGGTCTTATAGACAAGGCTCAGGCATATCCTGATCAGCTTTCAGGCGGACAGAAACAGCGAATCGCGATCGTGCGTTCGCTTGCCATGAATCCTGATGTGATACTTTTTGATGAGCCTACATCGGCACTTGATCCTGAGATGGTAGGAGAGGTGCTTTCAGTAATGCAGGAGCTCGCGCAGACAGGCATGACCATGGTGGTTGTAACACATGAGATGGGATTTGCAAGGGAAGTTGCAAACAGAGTCATGTTCATAAACGAGGGTGTCATCGCAGAGGAGGGAACACCTGAGGAGGTATTTGGAGCACCAAAGAGCCCAAGATTACAGGAATTTTTGTCACGGGTATTATAATATACATTACGAAACGAAAGTTGAGGAATTTATATGCTGTTACAGGATTTGGTAGAGGGAGAAGATCTTATACTTCAGGCAAAATGGGGAGGCCTTGAGTACGACCTGAGTTCTAAAGTTGAGTCGGTCGAAGGCGGTGGAGTATATATAAAGACATATGAGTATGGCGGTCATGTGGTGGATTTCGGAGCACCGTCATTCAAGGGCATAGTGATAAATGTCTATGTGAATAACCACAACGGCAAAAGATATTTCTGGCCGGAGGTCAGCCTAAAGGTGGTAAATAAAGGAAATAAAAGCTATTATCATCTGACAACGAGTGCGTACAAGATATTTGCAAGAGAAAGTGAGCGAAGAGTAAAGGACAGGCTCTTGCTCGAGCAGAATTGCATGATAAATCTGCACGGAGAGGATGATTACTATCATGGCATAGTCCGTGACATAAGTCAGGTCGGACTGGCTTTTTACTGCGACAGCGAACTGGATGTTGACGGAAAGCTTGTAAGGGTCGAGTTTGACGATACTGTCGGAGGTCACGAATTTAGGCTTGAGTTCAAGGTGCGAAAAGTTCGTACAGATGATTCGGGACAGAGCAGGCTTTACGGTTGCAGAATAGTGGAGGCAAGCAGAGATGCAATGGCATATCTGTATCTTAAATCTCTGTATATGCAAAAAGAGGCAAAGGAGCAGGAAGAATGTCATCAAAATATTACGCAGTAAAAAAGGGAAAAGTCCCGGGTATATATTTTAACTGGAATGACTGCAAAGCTATGGTAGACGGATATCAGGGTGCGGTGTACAAGAGCTTTAAGACAATAGAAGAGGCTGAGGCATTTGTACATGGAGGAAATGCCGGTGCTGCTGCAAGGAAGAACGCAGCTGCAAATAATGCAGGATCATATGATACATATGCATTTGTCGATGGATCGTTTAATCAGGCAACAGGCACATACGGCTTTGGAGGTTTCCTTGTAAATAAAGGCGAAAAAATCGTACTTCAGGGCAGTGACAGTGATCAGGAAATGGCATCCATGCGAAATGTTGCAGGAGAGATAAAGGGCAGCGAGGCTGCCATACGAAAAGCCATTGAACTTGGAATAAGAGAGCTTGTCATATATTATGACTATATGGGAATAGAAATGTGGGCAACCGGAGGCTGGAAACGCAACAAAACCGGCACCATACAGTATTACGAATTTGTTCAGTCCGTAAAGGATCAGATAAACTTAAAATTCGTAAAAGTAAAAGGACACTCGGGAGTAGAGGGCAACGAAGAGGCAGATAAACTGGCAAAGCAGGCTGTGGGAATTTTATAGCACTGACTTTGACAAAAATGTAACAAACGTTAATAATATTATATAAAACATGAGGAGAATCCAATGAGCATATTTAATGTAGAACTCAAAAAAGTAGTAGATGACACATATGATATTGAGATAGGTTACAACCTCTCAGACACCCTTGTATCAGATCTTGAGAATGGTCTGGTGGGAAAGATCAAAAAATTTGCCGTTATAGCTGATACAAATGTAAGAGACGGCTATGCGCTTCCGATCTGTGAAAAGATAAAGCATGCCGGTTATTCGGTTGATCTGTTTGTATTTCCTGCCGGAGAAAAAAGCAAAACCCGTGAGACAAAAGCAAAAATCGAGGATGCAATGCTCTCAAAGGGTTACAGAAGAGACTGCTGTATCATAGCAGTAGGCGGTGGCGTGGTAACAGACCTTGCCGGATTTATCGCAGGAACCTACGGCAGAGGCGTGCCGTTTATCAATTATGCAACAACACTTCTTGCAGCAGCAGATGCATCGGTCGGTGGAAAGACAGCCATAGATACACCACTTGCCACAAATACTATCGGGCTTTTCAACCAGCCGAAAAAGGTATATCTGGATATCGCAGCCTGGAAGACACTTCCACAGCGTCAGATGGCAAGCGGAATGGCAGAAACTATCAAGCATGCATGCTTAGGCAGCAAGGATATGTTTGAATTTATCGAGGAAAATCTTGAGGATATATACTCTTTCAAGAAATTTGCTTGTGAATATATCGCAGAAAACAACTGCCGCATCAAATACAATGTGGTAATGAAAGATGAAAGAGAAGCAGGACTTAGAGAGACACTTAACCTCGGACACACCGTAGGCCGTGCGATCGAGACGGTAAGTGACTACAGACTTCTTCACGGAGAGGCACTTGCCATCGGAATGTCAGCACAGGTGCTCATGTCGGCACGCCTTGGCTACATGTCAGAGGAACAGGCAGACCGTGTTATAAAATTATACGATCGTGCGGGTCTTCCGACACGCATACCTGATTACATTGACCGTGAGGCTCTTGTAAAGAAACTCTACACAGACAAAAAGGTACGTGACGGAAAGCTGCGTTTTGTGCTCCAAAAGGGGATCGGTGCTGTAGTGGAATTTGCACCGGGCGTGTATGCAAAACCGATCGAGGAGAGTCTTGCAAGAGAGATAATAATGGAACTGTAAATATATAGCTGCATTATACATTGATATGCCTATATTATATATAGTTGGGCTATACATTGATATATTTATACGATTACAATACCGTTAGTAAACTCATTACGTGAATTAGCACACAGGCGGTTGTATATATCAGCCGCAAAAATATCCTTGGCTATCAGATCATACGGAGCATCGGCTACCTTTGTAATAAGAGGTGCTGATGCTCTTTTTTTGATCTCATGCATAAGAGCAGCAGATGATTTTCTAAAACCAAGCACTCTAAGGTAAGGAGCAGTGTGATATGCTTTATGGTCATCATTTTTTATGTCGAGCAGAATGTGTATAAGCACCCTTGAAATGCGAGTATATGTGAGGTTTTTACTCTTTAAAAGCTCGCAAAACTGTGTAAATGATTCATATCTGTATATATTCTTTATGATCTTTGAGGACAATTCCTTTGTGCAGTCAGCATATTTTTCAAATCCGTTATCTTTCTCCAAGAACAGGCGGTAATATAGCATGTCTGATATACCATCAGGAAAAACAATATGCCCTGCATTAAAGCTTTCCAGCAGTATATCGGCACAGTTTTGAGGCATTATGTGAGACAGTTTTGCGGCTTTCAGAGAAATCTCATCGCAACAGTCTAAGGTAGAGAACAGCTTCCTTATCGCAGTGGCAGAGGCAAGTTTGCTGTCGCTGCTTGTACTGTGGTATCCCTCCCCAACACGCTGTATTGGAAATCCTGTTATATCCGTTCCAATCAATGCTTTTTCATATTCGATCGCCAGAATATTATTGGGAGATGATATGAAATCAGTAATATCTGAATGTTCATAGGTGGTGGAACATTCATCTATATCTACATATTTGTCAGAAGAAACTAAAAATTCAGATAATGCCTTGCTTCTTGCCACAGGAAAGCTCAATCCGCTCTGCATATAGTCTTTGAGTCTGTTGGAATACTCATCCGGTGGATTTTTAAGCACACCGGCTACGGATTTAGCCATATCGTGATCAACGGTTTCAACTCCATAGCACAGAGTGTCAACAACGCCTGTATTTTTTAGCACTTCAATACCACCGGCAGCAAAATACTCGGCAGAGGCCGTTGCACATACTACAGGCATTTCAAGAACAAGGTCGGCACCACATTCCAATGCCATGCGTGTGCGGCTGTATTTGTCGATGATGGCAGGCTGACCGCGCTGTACGAAATTGCCGCTCATCACAACGATGATATAGTCTGAGCCTGTCTGCTTTTTTATCTGTTCTAATTGATATTTATGACCATTATGGAATGGATTGTATTCTGTGATTACACCTGCTGTTTTCATTTGATCTCCTGAATGATAAGAATAATTAAAATGTATTTTTTGAAGTTCATTGATATAATACCACAAAACACCCCTTGTATGCTTGGAAAAATAAGTTTATACTAACTGTAGTATGTAATTTTTAAACTAAAGGAGACAAAACAATGAATGTATTAGTAATTAATTGTGGTAGCTCATCACTCAAGTACCAGCTTATCAACTCAGATTCTGAGGCAGTACTCGCAAAAGGACTCTGCGAGAGAATCGGAATCGACGGAAGACTGGTATACCAGAAGGCTGGTCTTGATAAAGAGATCACAGAGGCACCAATGCCTACACATAAAGAGGCAATCCAGATGGTGCTTGACGCACTTGTTAATCCAAAGACAGGAGCAGTAGAGTCACTTGCACAGATCGATGCAGTTGGACATCGTGTAGTACACGGTGGAGAGAAATTCTCTGATTCAGTAGTCATCACAGAGGAAGTCATAGCACAGGTAGAGGAGTGCAACGACCTTGCACCACTTCACAATCCTGCAAACATCATCGGAATCAGAGCTTGCCAGGCACTTATGCCAAATGTACCAATGGTAGGTGTGTTCGATACAGCTTTCCATCAGACAATGCCTGCAAAAGCATACCTCTATGGACTTCCATATGAGTATTATGACAAATATAAAGTAAGAAGATACGGCTTCCACGGAACAAGTCACAGCTTCGTATCAAAAGAAGCAGCAAATTACCTCGGACTTGATCTTGACAACTCAAAGATCATCGTAGCACATCTTGGAAACGGAGCATCTATCAGTGCTGTATTAAACGGCAAATGCGTAGATACATCAATGGGGCTTACACCACTCGAGGGACTTGTAATGGGAACACGTTCAGGTGATATCGATCCTTCGATCATGGAGTTTATCGCAAAGAAAGAAAACCTTGATATCGAGGGTGTTATGAATGTGCTCAACAAGAAATCAGGTGTTGCCGGAATGTCAGGCGTATCAAGTGATTTCCGTGATCTTGAGGCTGCCTACAACGAGGGCAATGAGCGTGCGATCGCAGCAGTAGAGGTATTCAGCTACAGAGTAGCAAAATACATCGGATCATATGTTGCAGCAATGAACGGAGTAGATGCTATCGCATTTACAGCCGGAATTGGAGAGAACACATCCTTCGTAAGAGAAAAAGTCATGGCATATCTTGGATACCTCGGAATCAAGATCGACCATGTAAGAAACGACAAAGCCCGCGGTGTTGAGGCACTTATCTCAACAGCAGACTCAAACGTAAAGGTATGCGTAATCCCTACAAACGAGGAGCTTGCAATCTGCCGTGAGACAGTTAAATTAGTAGGCTAAGCACAATGTGCAAAAAATTGTGGATAAAACCAAAAATTTTGTTGACAAACCACCTTCCTATATGTATAATTGGGTAGGTGTGAATAGGAGAGAACTATGATTGATATATCAACCATTGTAAAATCTATTAATAAAGAGACTACATTCGAGACAGACCTTGGTCTTACATCCTTTGAGTCGCGATTAGGAGATTATCCTATTCTAAAAAAGCAGCCGATATCACTTCGAGTCGCTAATCAGGAGAATGCAGCAGTGCATATCACCGGAACAGTTGATATAGATGTATCGATACCGTGCAGCAGATGTTTGGAAGAAGTTCCAACAAACATACATTTCGACATTGATAAGACTCTTAAGATAACAGACGGAGCACTCGTCGATGAAGAGATGGAGGAAACTGACTACCTGATTGGGTTTGAGCTCGATGTAGATAAACTTGTCTACGCCGAAATTCTGGTGAACTGGCCAATGAGAGTTCTGTGCAAAGACGATTGCAAAGGCATTTGTAAAGTCTGCGGGATGAACTTGAATAAAGGCACCTGCAATTGCGATAGTTTTGTACCGGATCCAAGAATGGCAGCGTTCCAGGATATATTTAACAAGTTTAAGGAGGTGTAAACAAATGTCAATTTGTCCAAAGAATAAATCTTCTAAGGGAAGAAGAGATAAGAGAAGAGCAAACTGGAAAATGTCTGCTCCTACTTTAGTAAAATGCAGCAAATGTGGAGAGCTTATGATGCCACACAGAGTTTGCAAGAACTGCGGATCATACAACAAAAAAGAGATCATCGCTCAGGACTAATACTAAGTAGAATGAGATTGGAATCAAGGGATCAGATTTATATCTGGTCTCTTGTTTTATATTACATATTTTGTGGTTATGTGGTATACAATAATTTACTGGACAGAATAAGAACATATGTGAGATTATATACAATAAAAGTTGTTGGGGAAGGTATACTATGGAGAAAAAGATATAAAAGGAAAAATAGATAAAATTTTTCCGGAATATTTTAAAAGATTTGAATTACCAGAAGGAGCTTGTGATGAAAGAATAAAAGTTTATCGAGCTTGTAGAAGTGGAGAGTGTGACAGTAATTGAATAAAAACCATATAATTCTAATAGGTACAACATAATATGTATTATGCTGTTTAGTTAGGAAAGGCTTATGGAAGATATGCCAGATATTTTTATGCGGATTATAGGTATATTAGCAACTGCCTGTAGTGCATTATGTGTCATTGCGGGAAAAAGAACACTGGTCAGGGTTGATAAGTTAAAAAAATTAATAGGATGGTAAGAAATTGTATTTTCAAAGGAAATCCGTTATACTATATTCATAGTATAGCGGATTATTTAATTTGGAGGCTATTATGGTAAATACTATGAAATTGCCGGTTGGAATTGAGAATTTTGATGAAATTCGAAAATTAGGATTTTATTATATAGATAAGACAATGCTTATAGAGCAGCTTCTACAAAGCTGGGGAAAGGTGACTCTTTTTACACGTCCACGCCGTTTCGGAAAGACTCTTAATATGAGTATGCTTAAGAGTTTTTTTGAGATAGGTACAGATAAGTCTTTGTTTG
>CAVABC010000098.1:0-10866 GCA_963586665.1 Acutalibacteraceae bacterium | reverse complement strand
ACAGGATCGCATACTATATGGGCAGGATGATATCTGCACAAAAGGGTACGGAGTTCGTCAATTCAAACTACGATAACCTGAAAAGTATTTACACCATATGGATATGCATGGACACGAAGCAAAAAGATGACTCGATAATCGAGTTTGGCATGAAATCCAATCTGCTGTATGGTTCGATCAAGGAAATACCGCAGATAGACCTTATAAACGGAGCTTTGATAAACATCAGGACAAGAGAAACAAAAAATAAAAAGACTTCAAAGAATAAACTCATAGCGATGCTGGAGGAACTTTTTTCAAGATCGGAGTTAATCGATAAAAAGAAAACTCTTGAAGAAGAATATGGATTAAAAATGAGCGTAGAACTTGAAGGGAGGATGAATGAGATGTGTAATGTAAGTGATTACTGGGAAGAGGCGGCTCTCGAAGAGGGCAAGGAGCTTGGTGAAAAGATTGGAAAAGAAAAATCCTTAATAGAGATGGTACTAAAAAAGATTAAAAAGAATAAATCGGTAGATGAAATTGCGGATGATCTGGAAGAAAATGTTGATATTGTTTTACCAATATACAAAACGGCTATATCCATGAAACCGGATTATGATGTTGACCGAATTTATGCAATTTTAAATGGCAACAGGTAAACAGCTACACTTATGAATTTTTAGATGAAAGGCGGGAGAAATCTCGCCATTTGTCATATCATGCTTATTCCAACAAATCCTTATCAATATCCCCGGAAGCAATAGTATTTTGAACCCATAGTTTCAGTGACTCTATTGCCAGCGACATATTATCGAGATTGCTTTTTATACGCAGAAAATCTGTAACCTCGTCTTCTGTGATCTTTCCGTCTGCCGCGATATCGATCATGCGGTCTTTTTCTTTGGAAAGAGAGTTGAGCGTTGAAAGCATTTCGAGAGTTATCATGGATAAATCCTTGGCGGCAACCTCGGGAATGTATTCTTTGCCGATCGGACATTCATGTGAGCAGTAATAATTGCACAAAGACGGATTTTTGTAGCAGTCAGCCATGGCAAGGATTTCGTCAGGATGAGGTGCAGTCTTTTCGTTTTCGATTTTTTCAATTCTGTCAGATGATATAAATTCAAGCTGTTCAGCGGCAGAATCGCGTGTAAATCCGGCATTCTCTCGGCTGGTCTGATATATATTTTTATTTTCTTTGGTGGATTTTCGTCCCATAATTATTCCCTTTCGGCATTATCAATAATATTACGTATTTCCCATTATACATGTAAGTTGCTGATATGTGAACCCAAATATAGACAGTTACAACATTTTAAAGGATTTCACAATGGAAATGCAAAAAGCGAAATAGATATCCTTATTTCGCACTTATAGCGGTTTATTAGTTCTGATTCATCAGCTATACTTGAGGCATAAAAAGTCCCAAACAAATATAGATGGGAGGCTGATTATGAGTGTACAGGAAAGAATAAGAATGTGTCGCATCATAGATCAGATGCAAAGCAATCCGGCTGCCAGTAAAAGATTGGGGCTGGAAAACAGATCAACATTTCATGGAAACGAGGTAAAAAAGGATGAAAAGATTAACAAAAAGTTATGACAGAAAATTATGCGGAGTGTGTGGCGGAATTGCAGATTACTTCAATATTGATCCGGTTATCGTAAGATTAATATGGTTAGTGTTTGTGTTCTGTTTCGGAACTGGTATTTTGGCATACATCATTGCAGCGATCGTCATGCCGGAAGGGTAGGAAAACATGATTACATTTATAATTTGCCTGTTTATACTTATGCTGCTGTTGGGAGTGGCATTTAAAGTTACAGGGGCACTGCTTAAAGCGTGCGTATGGCTGGTTTTATTTTTACCGATAGGACTGGTGCTTGGATGTTTAGGAATAATATGTTGCTGTACGATACTTTTGATTCCTGTGGGAGTTGGACTTCTTAAGGCAGCAGCAAGGGTGATAATCCCGGGATAGTTAGTTATGAAAATTTATATATAGAAAATGTTTAGTTTAATAAGCAAAAAGAATTGGAGCTTCATTTGAAATTCCAATTCTTTTTTGTGTCTTATGATCGTCTATGATGTTTGTTTTTCCACGACCCCACATATCGTATCCACGATCACATCCATATTAAACGGCTTTGCTATATGAGCATTCATTCCGGCAGCAAGGCAACGCTCGATATCATCCGGGAATGCATTTGCTGTCAGTGCAACAATAGGGACGGTTGCTGCGTCCGGGCGGTCAACGGAGCGGATTTCCTTTGCAGCCTCAAGACCGTTCATGACCGGCATCATAATATCCATGAGAATGACATCAAATGTTCCGGCAGGATTTTCTGAAAAAACCTCCAAGGCTTCTTTTCCGTTTGAAACACAGGTGACGATCGCGCCATGCTCGTGCAGCAGCTCTGTGGCTATTTCCTGATTGAGGTCGTTATCCTCTGCCAAAAGTATATGCATATCTTTTATGGATTTCGAGTTTTTTTCTGTTGCAGTATTTTCAGGTTTTGGGCCGGTTGTTTCTATTTTGGCAACATCGTCAGGGGAAGAAATATCAAATGGAATGGTAACAATAAATTTCGAGCCGACTCCCTGCTTGCTTTCCACATCTATTGTTCCACCCATCTTGTCAACAAGTGCTTTGGTGATGGACATTCCAAGTCCGGTGCCATTGTATACACTTCTTGCATCGATCTTCTCCTGTGAAAATGAGTCAAACAGATGTGTTATAAATTCAGGACTCATGCCTATTCCGGTGTCGGAAATCGTGCATACATATGTAACCTGCTTTGTGTCATGCGCTTTTTCATAGATCGCACAAGAGATAGAGCCATCCGGTTTGTTATATTTTATGGCATTATCAAGTATGTTTACGAAAATCTGCCTCAGGTGGAGCGGACTGCCATAGATATATGGGAAAGGTATATTGATGGTGCAGTCAGCGTGGTTTAGCTTGATACCGGCTTCGGATGCGCGCATTTCCGCGATAACAAGTATCTCGTCAGCCAGCGTGCGGATATCGAATACCTCATGAGCCAGCTTTACCTTGTCATCCTCTAGCTTACTCATGTTGAGCACATCATTGACGAGAGACAGCAGGTGATTTGCGGCTGTTCTTGCTTTGCGACGGTTTGTGGCAAGCAGCTCGTAGTTGGTACTGTTTGCCTCTGACATTTCCAGCAGACCGATGATACCGTTTAGCGGTGTTCTTATATCATGAGACATGCGCGACAAAAATTCAGATTTGGCAGCGTTTGCCTTGTTTGCATTTTCAAGGGCGGCTTTAAGCTCTGCCTCGTGCAGCAGCCGTGCTTTATAGCGGTGTCTTTCTCCGATTATGATAAGTGCGGCAAAAAGCACAAAGGCTATGGTTATCGTGCCGAATACGCGGTAAGCGGCAAGCTGGTTGAGGCTTGCGGTGTCCATGCACACGGAGCCGGGTGATACGAGCAGAAGCTCCCAGTCGCTGTAAGGTATAGGTGCATAGGACATGTAAGAAGCGTCCTCAATATTGTCTGCCTTAAATGCGGCATGACCGGATGAACCAGCCATAAAATCAGCTTTTATTGCGTTCCAATCGTAGTTACCGGTGGTGGACTGGTCGGGAATATCGTTTATGCTGCCAAGCTCGGAGGTCCACGAATCTATGAGAATATCACCGGTTCCGCGTTCAAAAAGCAGCAGATCGGAGTTGTTATTGTAGGATTTATCTAAAAACATATCGGCAAACGGCTCTAGCTCTATGACAGAGGAGAGTATGCCAACACATTCGTCATCATTAAATATACATTTAGACAGCATTACTATAGGGGATTTACCGTCACGAAGGGCTGTGCGCCTCTCGGACACGACAAAACCATCGTGTATACGGTCGGTAAAAGAATAGTCGGAACCCAGATCAAGTACAGTTCCGTCAGCCTGAATGACACGCTCGTCCGGCAGACAGATCTCCCAGTGTGAGTAGGAGTTGGTGCTTCCGGTCGCGTTTACTATCTTTAGAATGGTATCTTCATTTGCATCATAATCAGGCAGCAGATATTTTAACAGGTCTGATGCTGACTCAAGATGCTCCTGTTCACTTCGCATTTCGTTGGTGATCATCTGCCCAATCTGCGAGCGCGAATCATCGAGTATGCTGAAACACTGGGCGGTGGTGGTCTGCTGGACAAAGCGCGTGTATTTTGTAACTACAATGACGATCACCGCTATCAGGGCTGCCGTAAACCATATATAGTGATATTTTTTGAATAGTTTTTCTGATTTCACTGTATCCCCCAAAGAGCTGCCTTATCTGGTCTGGTGGCAGCTCAGCCCCTTTATGATGATAAACATTGTTACAAGCTCAGCGGCAGGAAAAGCCAGCCATACACCCATCATGCCAAATGCGGCAGACAGAACAAATGCGAAAATGGTTATTGCGACAAAACCGCGCATGATAGATGCCACGAACGCATATTTTACGGACTCAACTGCACTTAAGATAGCCGAACCGACTATATTTATTCCGGCAAAAAGGAAACCCGTAAAGTAAAGGCGCAGTCCCGTCTGTGCATATGCGGCAAGTTGCGCATCGTGCTCGCTGTTGAAAACAGATGTCACAAAAGATGCGCAGGTGTATATGAACAGGATCAGCAGTATGGCTACCGAAATTGATGTGGCAATAGCCATCTTAAGAATAGAGCTGACATTTTTCGTTTCCCCTCTGCCGTAGTAATCGCTGATCAGCGGCTGTGAACCCTGTGCTATTCCGTTGAAAAGTGCCACAGCGACAAGTGATGTATTGGCAACGACTCCGTATGCAGCCACACCGATATTTCCGGCAAGTCTTAGGATGATCATATTGAAAACGATAGTTATGACACCCGATGATATCTCAGCAACAAAGGATGAAACACCGACCTGACAGGAATAAACAAGGCTTTTTACAGAAGGAATGACCGGCTGCAGCTTTATAGAGCATTTATCTGATCTGAAATGTATACAGCATATCAGAATGCCGATAATCGGTGAAACACCGGTAGCCAGAGCCGCACCCTCCATTCCGAGTCCGAGCGGAAACATGAGTATATAGTCAAAAACGATATTGAACAAGCTGCTGAAAAGTGTAGCGTACATGGCGATTGACGGGGCACTGTCATTTCTCACGAACGCATTGAATACATAGTTGCACATGAAGAACGGTGTAAAAACCATGAAAATACGTGTATAGTTTTTGCCGACATTTATAATTTCCGAATCACCACCGAGCAGCCCTACGAGCCTGTCCGGGATAAAAACACCGATCAATATGAATATAATACTGATTATCAGACACCATAGCAGTGCATGGAAAAAGTAGCTTTCACATGATTTTTCACCTTTATTTTTCTCGACCACGTATCTGATTGCAGATCCGACACCAATCATCGAACCAATCGCATAAATCAGGTTGTATACAGGCAGCACAAGATTGAGTGCGGTAATACCGTTTGAGCCGACAGCTTTTGAGATAAAATATGTATCGGCAAGGATATATAGTGACATGCCCACCATGCCGAGCATATTTTGTGATACATATTTTGCAAATTGCTTTTTCATGATTTGTTACCTTACATTAATTATTTCGCTAATTATACCACACCGGAGGTATTTACGATACGTTTTTTTCGGTGTATCATATACCCACAGTTTTTATATTTGGGGAGATCCGCCCCCACGCACACACCCGGACGGATCATGGCAGAAATAAAAACTGTGGGTAAATTATAAACAGGAGCAAAACGAACTATGATATTTGAGACACACGCACACTATGATGACGATAGATTTAAGGAAGACCGTGACGCGACCATAAAAAGAGTATACGAAAGCGGTGTAAATCCCATAATAAATGTGGGAGCATCAATAAGCTCGACAAAAACAACCCTTGAGCTGGCGCGAAAATATGATTTCATTTACGCGGCCGTCGGAGTACACCCGAGTGACATATCAGATCTGAATGACGAGACATTTGCATGGCTTAAGGAGCAGACCACGTGGAAAAAAACGGTAGCAATAGGCGAGATCGGACTGGACTATTACTGGGATAAAGAGCCTCAGGTACAGGAAAATCAGAGATACTGGTTCAGACGGCAGCTTGAGCTGGCAAAGGAGACAGGGCTTCCTGTTATCATACATTCGCGTGATGCGGCAGAAGAAACAATGGAGATCATGAAGGAAGCCGCAAAACAGGAGATACAGGGCGTGATCCACTGCTATTCTTATTCACCGGCGATGGCGAAAGAGTTCATAAAGCTGGGGTATTATATCGGAGTTGGTGGAGTGGTCACATTTAAAAATGCAAAAAAGCTTGTGGAAACCGTTTCGCAGATACCGCTTGAGAGGATACTGCTCGAGACAGACTGCCCATATATGGCACCGGAACCGCACCGCGGCACTAGAAATGATTCTTCAAATATACCGTATGTTATCGCGAAAATAGCGGATATAAAGGGAGTATCACCGGAAGAGGTCGAAAATATAACAAGAAGCAATGCATTTTCCCTCTTTCCCAAAGTTTATAGATAAAAATTTCCCGCATATTACTTTTGTGAAGAGCCGCTTAGTGTATGGGCTACGTGACTGCCGATGATGGAACATTTAGTTGAAATTGCGTAAATTTATTAATTGGAAGTTTTCATTACAAACACAAGTAATGAGCGACTTGTAAATGTGTGCCGGTGTATGGTAAAATAAGACGATATAGCGAAAGTATTTATAAAGGAGCATACACCATGGCAGTATTGGGAAATCCCAAGAAAACAATAGAGGTTCTGCAGAAATACAATTTCAATTTCCAGAAAAAATTCGGACAGAACTTTCTTATAGATACAAACATATTAGAGGAGATAATCGATGCAGCGGGCATAAACGAGGATGACATGATCCTTGAGATCGGGCCGGGAATAGGCACGATGACGCAGTATTTGTGCGAGTCAGCGCGTCAGGTTATCGCGGTTGAGATCGATACCAATCTCATTCCGATTTTGCAGGATACACTCAGCGAGTATGACAATGTAAAAGTCATAAATGAGGACATCCTAAAGGTGGACATCAATGCGCTTGCTGATGAATATAATAATGGTAAACCAATCAAGGTAGTGGCAAATCTGCCATATTACATCACCACACCTATCATCATGGGGCTGTTTGAGAGCCATGTGCCGATCGACAGCATTACTATCATGGTGCAGAAAGAGGTGGCAGACAGGATGCAGGCTGGTCCGGGGAAAAAGGATTATGGCGCGCTGTCACTTGCCGTGCAGTATTATTCCAAGCCGGAGATCGTGGTAAATGTGCCGCCAAGCTGCTTTATGCCGCAGCCGAAAGTGGGAAGCTCGGTCATTTCATTAAAGCGCCACACTACACCTGTAGTCGATGTGGACGATGAAAAGCTTATGTTTAAAGTGATCAGGGCATCATTTAATCAACGCAGAAAGACGCTTGCTAATGGACTCAACAACTATGGCGGCATAAATCTGACAAAAGAGCAGATACAGGAAAGCATCGAGGAACTTGGAGTGCTTGTAAATGTGCGCGGAGAGGCACTAAGCCTTGAGCAGTTTGCGAAACTCAGCAATATAATCGGAGAAAAACTGCAGTAAAAAATTTTACATGAATAAAAATCCATAGGGCGGAGACAATATCATCAGAGACTATTCAGATGATGGAGGTAATGTCCTATGAAAAAACAACATATTGCAGCAGCGGCATGTCTTGTGGCTGGAGCCATAGGATTTGCAGCGGTATATTCAACACAGAAAATAAGCAAAGAGGAAGTTCCCACGGAGATTTCACAGACTGCGACCATAGTAGAGCCGACAGAGACCAAAGAGCTTGAGCCTGTGGAAACTGAGAAAAAGGAAGATACAAAGAAGATAGAACCGAAACAGGAGTCGGTTGTGGAGCAGAAATCACTGCATTTTGATCCACAAAGTATCACAAACTGGCCAGTAAAAGGTGATGTTTTACTGCCATTTTCTATGGAAAAGACAATATATTTTCCGACACTTGACCAGTATCAGTACAACCGCGGCATGGTGATCCGGGCGGACGAGGGTGCGGATGTAAGTGCTGTCACAGCCGGAAAAATCATTGATATATATGACAGCGCGGAGACTGGACGCACGGTGATGCAGGATCTGGGAGACGGTTATACTGCTATTTACGGGCAACTCAAGGATCTAAACTATGATGAGGGCGATACGATAGCGGCAGGAGATGTTATCGGAAGTGTATGTGCAACATCGAAATACTTTACGGTTGAGGGAAATAACGTATATTTCGCGATGGAACAGGATGGAAAACCGATAAATCCAATGGACTATTTTGGAAATCTGTAAAACAATATTAGAAGGAGGTGGGCTCAATGGAGTTTGAAGGATACAACGAAAGAATAAAACAGTGGACTCAGGGTGTTCTGGATACCTATAGAAAGGATGCCGAGCTCACCATCAAATATTGCAACAGTCTGATCGAATGTGGCACTGCAGCCGAAGATCCAAAGATACTTGGGTTTGCGTATTATTATTTGGCAGGCACCTTATACTGTCTGAATGACTGCGAAAATATATTTGATATAACTATAAAAGCAATAGAAAATCTTGAAAAAGCTTGCGAGTGGCCTTTACTTGCAAGAGCATATAATATATTGGGTATTATCACTCTGAGCCGTGGAAATATGCCGATGGCATATGACTATTACCTAGCAGGACTTAACTATTGCGATAAGTATGACCTTAAAGCAGAGCAAAGCCTGATAAATATCAACTGCGGAGTGCTCAATTTCGAAGCGGGCAGATATCAGGATGCAATGGAATATTTTGAAGATTCACTTGAATATATTTTGACAAAACCGGATGATCCGGTATACCATTCTAAGGTTATTACTACTTATGAAAATATCATTATGTGCAAGGCAGTGAGAAATGACTTTGATGGAATAGATGATATACTGGATATTCTGGAAAGAGATCATATGCCATATGCAGATTCAGTAGATTATATTGGAATAATGATAAGTAAGATATTTTATTTTCACAAAAGTGGACAGATTAAGCTGCGTGATAAGTGCATTGATAAGATGGATGAGAGTATAAAGGAAAATCTTGTATTTATGGATCTGATAGAAGATTTCTTTATATATGCGCAGGTACTCTTTGAGAGTGATAAATCAGATAAGTTCTGGCATCTTATTGAAATTATGGAGCCAATGATCAATGGGATGAAAGTTACAAGCAAGAAGTTGCAGCTCTTGTCGTTAAAAATAAAATATTACCGTAAAAACAGCATGAATGCCGAGTATCTTAAAGCATCAGGATTGTATTATGAACTCTCGGAAAGAACGAAGAATGAATCACGTGAAATGATAGGAGAGGTTATCGGCTTAAAAAATCGTTTTGAGAAAGTCAATAAGGCAAAGAAAAAGATTGAAAGACAAAATATAATATTGACCGAACAATCGGAGACTGACGCACTTACCGGTATGGCAAACAGGCGCAAGCTTAATATACATGCGGACGAGATATTCAAGGAGGCATTCAGTAAAGGAAACCGCGTAGCGATAGAAATACTGGATGTAGATTATTTCAAGGAATATAATGATAATTACGGGCATCAGGAAGGTGATAAATGCCTTGTGGCCATTGCAAACTGTATCAAAGCAGTTACAGAAGTGCATGGAGGATTCTGTGCCAGATATGGTGGTGATGAGTTTGTTATCATATACGAGGGCATATCCCGTGAAAAAATGAGCAAATATGCAGAGGAGCTCAAGCAGAAAATTATATCCATGGGGATACCACACAGACATTCCAAGGCACTTCCTATAGTCACGATATCACAGGGAGCATTCTGCGATGTGCCGAGTGCTGCAAACAAGGTATGGGATTTCCTACATATAGCTGATGATATGCTTTACCATATAAAGAAAAAGAGCCGAAACAGTTATGCAGTTGCAGACAAGAGTACATATATGGATGTTAGTAATACCGTAGAGTGATCAGCAGACATATCTGTGATGAAAGGATGTGTAGGTATATTGTCTGTGAATTATACATATATTGTAAAGTGTTCCGATGGCAGCCTGTATACGGGCTGGACTAATAACCTCGCAAAGAGGATGAAAGCCCACAACGACGGAAAAGGAGCCAAATACACTAAAACAAGAAGACCTGTCGAGCTGGTTTACTACGAGCATTTTGCCACGAAAGAGGAGGCAATGAGCCGTGAGTACCATATCAAACAGCTCACACGTACGCAGAAAATAGATTTGATAAAAAATAGTAAAAGTACTTTTATACAAAAATAGTGGTCGAAAGTTAACCAAAATTTCAAACCACTGGTATAAAAGTACTTATTTTTTTGAAAGGTTTTTGTGGATTTTTGCTAAAATTCCATCCCACTTTTTATGGAGAACTACAGAAAAGGTAAAAGCCCACACTCCAAGCGGCGTTATCTATAATTTTCAAGTGGGAAGTTTGAGATAATCATATTTATTTCTTGCATTTAATAAGAAAAAATGGTGTTTTAGTACTGAGTAAAATTTGATGATGAGGTACGAACAATAAAAAATCAGGTACGTGGCATAATGCCATCATCTGGTATATAAAGGAGAAGAAAATGGACACAAGGGAATATAACCTTGATCAGGAAGAAATTGAAATTGATTTATTAGAAATTGCACATCTGTTATTAAGCAAATTGCACATTATAATAGTATGCTTTATAGTAGGAGCATTGATCGCAGGCGGATATACCAAAATTATGGTTGTGCCGCAGTATACAGCGACATCAATGATTTACATATTAGATAATATGAAGTGACCTCACATTTGTAGCAACGTGGATTTACCTGT
>CAVABC010000097.1:0-10885 GCA_963586665.1 Acutalibacteraceae bacterium | reverse complement strand
CCACGTATCCAGCTTGGAAGGCTGGTGTTCTACCATTGAACTACACCCGCATGTAGTCGGGGTGACAGGATTCGAACCTGCGACCTCCTGGTCCCAAACCAGGCGCTCTAGCCAAGCTGAGCCACACCCCGAAGGTTTTATTTTTACGTCCTTTCCGTGACGCAAGAATTAGTATATAGCAAAGGTCCTAATATGTCAACAACTTTTTTAATTTTTTTTACAAAAATTTTGAAATTAGTTTTCATATACCTGCAAATACTTATTTTAAGCCATTTAATCGGTGACGCATGACCTGACCTCAAGCGGCAGGCAATGCGTCAATATTAATCTCTTAGATATACTTTACCAACTGCTGCTTCATATCCCTGAGAGCTTTTCCGCGATGGCTGATCGCGTTCTTCTGCTCCGGTGAAAGCTCTGCCGATGAACATCCATACTCATCAAGGTAGAATATAGGATCATAACCGAATCCATTCTCTCCTGCTATCTCCCTGCCGATGTATCCCTCCATGGTCTGTCTTGTGACAAGTACCTGCTTGTCAGGCAGAACTGCTGCTATGGCGCACACAAAGCGTGCTGTTCTTTTCCCCTTTGGCACTCCGTCAAGTCTGTCGATAAGGTTCCGGTTCTTGATATCGTATGAAGTATCCTCACCCATATAGCGCGCTGAATACACGCCCGGTTCTTTATTCAGGTAGTCAATCTCCAGTCCTGAATCGTCAGCCAGCACGATCGCATCTGTATGATCTGCTATCGCCTTTGCCTTTATGATGGCATTGTCCTCAAAAGTCTTGCCATCTTCCACGATATCGACATTTATCCCAGCCTCTTTCATAGACTGTATCTCTACATCACAATCTGCGAGTATCTCGCGGATTTCTCTCATCTTATCCTTATTTCCCGTTGCAAAAATTATTTTTTTCATAATATTTCCTTTCTGCTCATCATAAAATCAGTATCCTTCATCAAATGCCTGCATGATCGCATTGTATATGCCCTGCGCTGCCAACTTCTGATAAGAAGTATCTGAGAGCTTGTCCAGTTCCTCACGGTTGGTCATAAATCCCACCTCCACGAGTGCCACCGGAGCCTCACTTGTTCTTATTATATATATATCGTCTGCCTCGAGCAGTCCGAATGAGCTGTTTCCGGTGGTAGCAGTCACATTGTCCAGGCATATCTGCGCCAGACGTTTGCTTCCCAGTTCTTTTGTATCTGACTGGCTGTAAAGCACCTGTGTGCCGTGTGCCGATGTAAAATTACCTGAACCGGATGAATTATTGTGCACACTTATAAAAAGGTCTGCATCAGCCTTATTTGCAAGCGCAGCTCTCTGCTGTAGAGTCGGATTGGCATCCGTTGTCCTTGTATAATATACACCTATTTTTTTATCACCGGAGTAATTATCTAAAAGCTCCTTTAAGCACAGCACGATATCAAGATTGATGTTTTTTTCCTCGATACCGTTTCGCACGGCACCTGTCATCCTGCTGCCGTGTCCTGCGTCTATTACTATCACTTTGTCATATATATCGTGCGGATCTATAAAATCCAGATGTAGTCCGTCCTCATCCACAGTATGCGATATCTCGTATACCTTGTCCATCACTATCGCTATAACGCCCTTATCTCCCTGCCTGTAATACTGCATGGAGCTTATATGGTCGGGACTTCCCGCGATCTTATAATCCGTAAAATAATTTGTTGTATCAACATCCATACTGACATACAGTGTCTGCGTCAGATAATCGTTCTGCAGTGACAGATCGCTCTCCTTAATTTCAGATGGAAGCTGTATATTCAGCTGTCCGCTGTTTTGTCCACTGTCTGTACTGTCATCCTGTACTATTTTCTCAGGTGCCACTCCGTCTGCGTCATCCGCTGCATTGGCTTCAAGGTACTTCTGCCAGGCATTGCTGTCTATTTCCTCTGCCATGGCATACCTTTCATGCAGCCCTGGCAGCTTTATGATAGTTGCCGGAATAACAAGCGTCAGCACTACAAACACCGCTGTTATTATCTTTAAAATTCTTTTGTACATATCATCTATTATCTCATCTGTTATCAGAAAAAGCCTTTATACAGAGGTTGCAGTCCTGTTTCTCCTTTACGTTGATAAAAGCCACTCCGTCATAGCTTATATAGCCTTCGCCATCCTCAAGATCAACCGTAGCCATTGACGGTTCTCCCGAATCGTACTCGATCGCCATAGGGTGTGTCGAGCCAGGCGTGTTGATGTATAAAACTATCGCATAACGCTGTCCTGCATCCACATCTATAGTGTCATTAAAATTGACCGTATAATATCCGGCATCCTCGAGAGTTCCCTCTGCCACGAGAGTCCTGTCCGAAAATGAATACTCGTTTTTAAAATCCTTTACCACATAGAGCTTGTACGATGTATCTGAGGCTGTAGCATAAAAGCTTGCTGCCTTGAGTGTCTCAGCAGATCCGGCTGTAAATACATTTGCTCCGTACATGTCCTCTTTGTCGTAGCCCATTTTACCAACCCAGCCGCACAGATCACTCTGATAAATATTGTCATAATTATCTGTATCCTCTATGCCTGTGTATACAACATTGTGGGTACCGACATTTGTATCGTAGTAAGACACGTAGAATACTCCGTTGTCACCGAACTGCGTGCCCCAGCTGTTCTGACATATAAACGCACCATCACCCTCGAGATCCACGTTGAAATTCTCTTTTGGATAGTTGTCATCCCAGCCTATTATCACAACATCATGATTCGGCTTTTCCGAACCCATATAGCAATACGAGTTGGTATCCCTGTTGTAGTACTGTGTCCTTGCTTTTGAGCTGGTTATCGTGCTGTAAAGTGAAGTCTGGACTCCACCGTATTTGAATACAGCCTCTTTTATTCCCTGATAATCCTTTCCGTCAATGATCCTGATCTCCTGCACATGCTTTACTGCCGTAAGATCATCCCTTGTCACACCGTCACCGTATGGATCATCCGCATCATAGACAGGTCCCTGCCATGCCGCAAGATATGCCATACCCATTGTATAGTCTCCACCGTCATACTGATTGACGTTGAAGGAATTGCTCATACTCATATGATCTACCGAAAACAGCAGATTTTCCTCCGGCATAAGTGAAGACTCAAGTGCGCTGGTTGCCGCAAATGCCCAGCAGGTGCCATAAGTGCCCTGATCCCTGATCTCTGATACCCTGCGTTTCTCGCGCAGATCATACTTGGTCGGAACAGGCGAAACACCTTCTGAATTGTCTGTCATGGTAAGCGTGTTTGTCGCTGTATCAAAATTACAGGTCATATCCAGAAGCTGTGATAATCTGTCAAGGCTGACATAAAACTGTCCCTCATACATCACAAATCCACTGTCATCAGCCAGCTTAAAATCCGCTGTCAGACTATGTTTTTCAACGAGAAGCTCGTTCTCATCATAGACATGCGCACTGCTGTTTAGCGCATCTCGGAGCATGGACACCGGAACCATTATATTCCGCTTATCATCCATGTACACATATACATTGTCGCTGGTGTATTCTTTATTATCTATCTTTAGAGTTATCGTGCTGCCGTTTACATCAGCCGCCACTAGCGGACTCCACACGGTATCCTCTATCTGCGCCCCACGGAACGCTCCGAGCGACGAATCATCCTTTGCATAAATGTAAAAATTCGAGACGAAAATGATCGCAAGGATCAATGTAAATGCAATATATCTCTTTGAATACCTCATATATTAGTCTGTTAATCCTTTTTTCTTCTTGGTGGCTTTGGTCCCATAAACTGATAAAAATATGTCTTTATCATACCGTTGTAGATTTTTCTGTTTTTATCAGCTTTTCTACCTATATAACGCTCTGTATCCTCATAGCTGGTGATAAGATACATAGACCATGAATCAAGCCCTTTGAATGCCTCACCAATCTGTGAGTAAAGTACAGGAAGTGCTGATTTTTCTTCCAGACGCTCTCCGTATGGCGGATTTGATATGATAAATCCATACTTTTTCGGGTGATGCAGATCTGCAACCGCCCTCTGCTGGAAATGTATCATGTGATCCACTCCGGCACGCTTTGCATTTTCCCTGGCTGCCGCAACAACCTCAGGATCTATATCGTAACCCTGTATATCTACCTGCACATCCTTGTCTATCAAATCGTTTGCTTCCTGAACTGACTCGTACCACAGCTTTCGCGGAATGATATTCGTCCACTCCTCAGCCGTAAATTCACGGTTCATGCCCGGAGCTATGTTTGCAGCCATCATAGCCGCCTCTATAGGAAATGTACCACTTCCGCAGAACGGATCGACAAGTATACGGTCCGCGCGCCACGGTGTAAGCATGATAAGTGATGCTGCAAGCGTTTCAGTTAGTGGTGCCTTACTTGTAGCCAGACGATATCCTCTCTTGTGAAGTGAATCTCCTGATGTATCAAGCGTCACCATGACCTCATCCTTGTATAAAAATACCCTTACCGGATACTGCGCTCCGTCTTCCGGAAACCAGTCGAGATGATAAGATCTCTTCATGCGCTCCACCATCGCTTTTTTTACAATAGACTGTATATCGGAGGGACTGAAAAGCTTGCTCTTTATGGAAGAAGCCTTTTTTACCCAGAATTTTCCGTCCTTTGGGATATAGTTCTCCCACGCAAGTGCCTTTACGTTTTCAAAAAGCTCATCGAAGGTGGTCGCTTTAAAACGTCCTACCTGTAACAGTACTCTCTCCGCCCCTCTTAAGAATATATTGGCGCGGCAGATAGCCTCTGCATCTCCCTCAAATGACACACGGCCGTCCTCCACGCGTGTTATCTCATATCCCAGATCATATATCTCCCTCTTTACGACTGCCTCGAGTCCAAAATGACAGGGAACAACAAGTTCAAATTTATCCATATTTATGGCTGCTCTCTTTCTGTTTTTTGTTACTGTCTATCCGTATCAAACCTATTTGTAAGCAACTCTTATGTCTGCTATTTCAACCGTGACTTTGGATAGTTGTCTTATGCTATATATTGTGGCATAATTTCCACTTTTTTTAAATAGTTTTATATGGATTTTCCCAACTTTTTTTGATAACCGCACATTGCATTGTATCCACCTATCACAGTTGCGGTGTTATAGCCGCGGTTTCCCAGATATCTGGCCAGTTTCATGCTGCTGCCACCATGCGTACAGTAAAATATCACACACTGATACGGTTCAAACATTTCCTCATAAGAGTCTGTTATGTCCATCGGAAGGCTAATCGCATCTTTCCAGTGCGACCTGTCATATTCCTCTAACGTCCTTATATCCACAAGCAATGCTTTTTTCTCTTTTATCGTCACATCAAGCTCATCCGCATATACTATCTCAAATTTCATACTGCACCAGATTTTCCTATAAAAAACAGATGGCAAAATGTACCATCTGTTTTTTTATTAGGATATTCAGTTTTTGTGCTTTGGTGACTAATATCTGTCTGATGCACTGTTTGAGGCTTTATTTGAAGCCTTATTCGCTGCCTTATTTGAAGCATTTTTGTTCGAATTACGCGCACTGTTATCCTCTTTGTTGTAGCTGCAATCATCAGCAGAATTGTAGGAATTTAGTACTGAGTTTCCTTTTGAATTTTTAGTTATCATACGGCATTCCTCCTTTATATAGTCCTTAAGTTCAGTAATGGCAAGGACAACTTTAATGGTTTACCGTATTAGTTTCTTAAGATTTTATTATTTTATACATTATCTATTGCATTTTAGTTTCCATTATTTTATAATCAATCGTGAAAAGAGAGATCTTTTCAATGTTATACCTCTTATTAATTATTTATACTCCCCTCAAAAGAGCCGGTCCTGCGACCGGCTCTTTTATTTATCATATGCGTATACACATGATACTATTCAGTTTTTCGCAGCTGATACCCATGCGCATTCGCGCGGATATAATTCATCATGCAAGCAGTTTCTCGAATTCATTCGTCGGCAGCGGCTTTGAATAATAAAAGCCCTGTATGCTGTCACAATTTATCCGTTTAAGGAAATCAACCTGATCTTCTTTCTCCACACCCTCAGCAGTAACATAAAGCCCAAGTTCTTTTGCGAGCGCAATCGTGTGTTCTAATAGTCTCTCGCCACTGAAATCACCGATATAGTCGATCAGACTCTTGTCTATCTTTAAAGTGTCAAAACATTTCATGTTCAAGGTAGCAAGAGATGAATATCCCGATCCAAAATCATCCACCAGCAATGAAAATCCATTATTATGAAACTTATCTGCCAGTCCCTTTATATTGTCATTGTCTATCGCTGCGCTCTCCGTAATCTCAATTGGTACAAGCTGTGTTTCTATGCCGATCTCATCTGCTATCTCATGATACCTGTTTACTACAGATTCAAAGTAAAGGCTTGCCCTCGATAAGTTTATCGAAACCGGAACTATGCGCATACCATTATTTTTCCACGTAAGTTGTTGCTTACAGACCTTTCTGAATACATATTCATCAAGTGTCTTTATATATCCGTTTCTCTCAAAAAGCGGTATAAACTTGCCCGGTGATACGATATTTCCCTCATCATCGCGCCATCTTACGAGCGCTTCCGCTCCGACCATCTCATTTGTACCCGGATCATACTTAGGCTGATACCAGATCTCAAACTGCTCTTTCCCAAGTGCTTTTGGAAAGTCGTCCTCCAATGCCTTTTCCTCAAGCATCTTTACTGTATCATCATGGCTGTAGAACTGATATATCACATCTTTTCTATCCTTGACACGGTTTTTTGCGAAGTTCGCTTCACTGTAGGTCTCTTCAATCTTTTTACCAATATTCCACGCAGTAATTCCAAAATATGGCATGAGTTTTGGTACTCTGATCTCATCTGACAACTCCTTTAAACTCTTGTTTAGTTTTGTCAACCTGATACTTACTGCCTCCGCATCATTTCCCTGATAATATATGATAAATCTATCTGCATTGATATGTCCAGCGATATCATTTGGTCCCAGCTCATCATTAATACAATGCCATATCCTTTTTAATGTCTGATCTCCTTTCGCAGAACCACAGATTGAATTTATTATCTTAAAAGAATGGATATCCATGGATATGATAAATCCGTCCTCATTACATTCTCCCAGCCTTCGTTTAAAACTCTCGTAATTGTTTCCTCCTGTAATCGGATCAACATATGCCATCCGCTCAAGCTCACGCTGTTTCTCCGAACTGACATCCGCAAAACCTGCAACCATCCTGTGCAGCTCACCGTCTTCGGAAATATTTACGTATTTGGCACGGCAGTATTTGATCTGTCCTTCTCTGACGATTCTGTAATCATGCTGATAAGTATTTTTCTGCTTAAATTGTTTACGAAGATTATCTATAGACGTCTCTAGAAGAAGATCTTCCCTGTCACTTTTGTGTACTGCATTTGCAACATATGTAAGCATAATATCAGCATACTGGGGTATAGTTTTTATTTTGTCCCCGAGAAAAGCTTCCACTGCGGAACTTACTTTGTATGTATAGACTTTATCCTCATCAACATCAACATAATAAACACAATCGAAATTGCCTCCAAGTGCACTTATTATCTCATTCTGACGCAGATCATCCTCCAGACGCTCAATGAGTCCTATCGCTTCAACAGTATTTCCTTCTTCATCAAAAGCCACCGCACTCATAGAAAAACGGAGTGCTTTGCTTTTGCCTGTAGATGTTACTACAGTGGTCGCATATTTTTCTCCAGCATCAATGCGGTTTATAGCGTCAAAGATACTGTCCTTTTCTACCACATGATTTATAAAAATATTGCTTTCAAAATCAGTGATCATTTCCGGTGCATGCATTTTTTCGACAGCATATCTTGATGCTATGAAACATTTCTTCCTGGGCAAATAATAAAAAACATACTTGCCCCATTCTGCAAAGGCAGACTGCACATTCAGCTCGATGGCGTTATATTCAGCTTTTTTAATCATTTTAGTTTCCATAAAAATACCAACTTCGCATTCTTAATTATAAGGTGCTTTCCTTTAATATAATATAACACTCGCGCCTAATTTCGTAAAGTCATATTTTCAGTCAATAGCTCATACGTGACACCATATTTCCTTGCAATATCCTTGGCATAAGACATGCCTTCAGGTGGTGCAAGCTGTACTTTAAATGACCTTTCTCCACCATCTGACCTGACTATAAGTGATGCTGCCATTACACCAGTGTCAGTTTCTGTGGCATTTATCGAGTCTACTTCATTCCCCAGCTTGTGCATATGTGTATTGTAAATAGTTCTGATGCCTTTTCGTAAGATTGCTCTGATAGAATCTTTTGCAATAAAATATCCCTCTTCAAAAGATGTTGTTGAAAATGTTTCGTTTAAAAGTAGCAGACTTTTCTCTGTTGCCGCAACGTATATCTCCCTGAAGCGCCTGCACTCCTCTCCTAATCGGCCTAGATCGAGTGTCTTATCCTCATCTGCCGGAAAATGCGTATATATGCAGTCCACTGGAGTATACTCAAATGTTTCTCCCGGCACATATATGCCTCCCTGAGCCATTACAAAAAGCTGTCCTATCGCCTGAGTTATAGTGGTTTTTCCTCCCCGATTGGCGCCTGTAAGTATGTATATACAATGCTCTGCGTCAAAATCCAGATCGTTTGTTACGATTGTCTCATGCTTCTCTGTCACTACCGGGATTAGCTTCATATTGTATATTCCTCGGGCGTGGGTTGTTATGACAGGATTCGAAGATACTGTTTTCTCATTATTTGTGTCACATTTCGCATCATCCGGCAATTCTTCATTTTCTGACATTTCCCCATATTTTCCATACACAACGGCACGACTGAATTTCAGACCCTGCGCCTGCATTTTTTCGATATATTCTGCCCATCTTATATAGTAGATAAACTCAGGAATGAGTCCTATTATATCCGTTATCGTGATAGTCACATATTTTGACAAAGTATCACGAAGCCGCTTTACAACAGTTGAAATCATGTGATTTGTCACTTTGTCCATATATCTGGTGATATCCGCAGTCGTATCCCCCTCCGGTACTCCTGCAAGACCTATCATGAGTGGATTTTTCATAGCCGCTGTCATTACGCCCATTTTTGCCCCTGCTTCAAGTATCTGAGACTGTGATGCAGTAAACGGCTGATAATGCAGATTTTTGCTGTCTACAGGCTGATCTGTGTTGTTCTCTTTTTTCATACCTGTACGGGATATGAGCATATCGCAGAAATTTTCCACAATATTTGATCTTGTATACGGCTTATCATTTATAGATACAAGTCCTATAGACTCAGCTTCAAATCTATCATTTAGGTTGATCCCCACCGTCACACTTTTAAGCGAATCTGTAGTGGCTTTGAGATTTGAAATATCCTTTTTAAGCTCCTCAAATCCGCTGTCAGTATATATCTGCTGCACATATTCCCTTAAATCAAGAAGTCCCTGTGCCGAAAGCTCCACACCATCAAGACAGCACTGTATCGCCTCAACCGACTTTATGTAATCACTTATCTCGTCAAGCCTGTGTATGAGATCCCATGCCCCTGCCGTGTCGTCATAATCACGCTTGAAGCTGCCGAATTCCTTTAAGAATTTGACTTCGTTTAATATCTCAAGCATCCTGTTTCTCATATTAGGATATTTCATGATGTCATCAAAAATATCCCCGCGATATTTTGCCACATACGGATCAGGCGTCATGCGCGACATGATCCTATGTATCATGCGCCTTTCCGGTTCTTTATCGGAAAGCTGCTCACATATGGCATCAAACCCCAGATCGTGTACCGCCACATCCGAAAGCTGTGTGTAATCATCCCCATGTCCGGTCGGATGGAGTAGGCTTATCTTTTCCATGTTGTATCTTCTCCTTTGTTGATATGAGGGTCAAGAGGTATTTGTCCTCATCTATGATTAATATTTTAGATAAATACAGTATATTATAATTGGTGAATATTGACAATTTTATATTATTCATTTATGATATAATCAACTACTGATTATTAATCAGTAGCCAAGCATTACTGTATTAGAAAGGAAGGGGGATAAAGATGGCAAATATTCTTACAAAGAAAAGATTTATAGACGAACTAAACTTTTACATATCTTTTCACTTTGATGACGATACCTGTATCGATATCATAAATGATTACGAAGAATGGTTTGATAACGAAATTTCAAATGGTAAAACCGAACAACAAATTTGTGTTGCTTTGGATTCACCTCGAAGAACAGCGCATAATTTGGTTATTGAATCTAAGAATATTGCAAATTATAAATTACGGTTTTTACATAATAGCACTTTCCAATCATTATGTGTATCAGTCATACATATTCTATTCGGAGTACTTCTTGTAAATCATTATAACAAAAACGGTTTTAATTTCTTTTTACCTGCATTATTCATAAACTTCTTGCTTTTTTTTATAGATATGTCTATTGCGCGAAAAACTATATCCATACAGGTGAAAAGCAAAGTAAATTTGTTATTTTCATGCATTTTCCTTCTTGTCATGTTGTTAGAAGTATTCACAGTGCATACATGCTACTATAATTATATTGGAAAAATTTACACAAGCCTAGCGACTGTTTTTATACTGATTTTGTTTCTGATAGACATAAATATTATCGCAAAAAGAAACCTAAATAAGCGTCTGCGAGTTGTTACCATATTTCATATATCTAGTATTATAAACATTTTGCTATTTTTTATCAATCAGCTACATTTACTACATGATTCAGCTTATTCTTATTCTACAATTTATTACAGTCTATGTATGTATATACAAATACTTGCATTAACCTTTGTATTATATAAAGTCAAATTTAATAAGGTACAATAAAATGGATGCACAATTAAAAAAAGGAATATTAAATATATGTGTTCTTCAGC
>CAVABC010000096.1:0-11029 GCA_963586665.1 Acutalibacteraceae bacterium | reverse complement strand
CTCTCTCCTACTGCTTTTGAGCCTGTTCTTAATGCTGTTCTCGGCGGAATAACGGCAGATAAAAAGCTGATAGCTAAAATTGCAGACGGCTTATCCGTTATGGATAAAACATCCGAGATACAGAAAGATAAAAAGGGCAACATCATCTACGATAAGACCACTAAGGACACCGAAATCGTTAAGTGGGATGAGAATATCGAAGATTACATGGCTCGTGAGGTACTTCCCCATGTTTCCGATGCAAAGTGGTTCTGGGAAGAGGATTTAACTAAGAAAAAGCCTGTTGTAAAAACAGGTGCTGAAATCCCGTTTACAAGATATTTCTATAAGTATCAGGAGCCGACGCCTTCAAAGGAGCTGGCAGAGAAATTCACTCAGCTTGAAAGTTCCGTAAGCGAACGTATAGCAAAGCTGTTCGGGGAGGTGTAACTATGCCTGAAATGAAAGACAGCGGAAATTGCAATGTTGGCTTAATCCCAAGTGATTGGAAAAGTATCAAACTGAAATATTTGTGTGATATTCAAACTGGAAACGAGGACACTCAAAACGCTAATCCTGAAGGAAAGTATAAATTTTATGTAAGGTCACCAATTATTGAGCATTGTGACCGATATACATTTGATGGAGAAGGAATATTGGTAGCTGGAGATGGTGCAGGTGCGGGTAGAATTTTTCATCTTGCCTATGGGAAATATGCTGTTCATCAGCGTGTGTATAGATTATCAAATTTCAAGTATAATACTAAATTTATTTATTATTTCCTTAGCAGTTTATTTCCTAAAGAAATGGATAAAGGAAGTGCACAATCAACGGTACCATCAATGAGATTGCCAATGCTTTCAAATTTTAAATTTTTCTTACCGCCAGACAACAAGTCAAAAGAGATTGTTGATTTCCTCGACAGCAAATGCTCTGAGATTGACGCACTCACAGCCGATATTCAAAAGGAAATTGATGTTCTTGAGGAATATAAGAAGTCGATAATTACCGAAGCAGTAACAAAGGGACTTGAGCCTGATGTGGAGATGAAAGACAGCAGAATAGAGTGGATTGGTGAGATACCGAGTCATTGGGAAATACACCCAGTATATAATTTCTTTGGAGAACGAAAAGCAAAGAATTATGCACTAAAAGAGCAGAATTTACTGTCGCTCAGTTACGGAAGAATTATTCGTAAGGATATAAACACAAATGGTGGTTTATTACCTGCGAGTTTTAATACATATAACATTGTTGAATCTGGCGATATTATCATTAGACCTACTGATTTGCAAAATGATAAAAAGAGCTTGAGAACAGGACTTGTGACAGAACACGGAATAATTACTTCAGCTTATATTGATTTACAGCCGAAAAATGATGTTAACTCAAAATATTTCCATTACCTGTTACATGCTTATGATGTTATGAAAGTGTTTTATAACATGGGAAATGGAGTAAGACAAGGACTTAACTATAGTGAGTTTTCAAAGTTGATGGTTTTTGCTCCACCGATTTTAGAGCAAGCTTACATTGCTGATTTTCTCGACAACAAATGCTTTGAAATTGACAGAGCTGTTGCAGAAAAGCGTGAGCAGCTCACAACCCTTGAGGAATACAAAAAGTCTGTAATATACGAATATGTTACCGGCAAAAAGGAGGTACCAGCACAATGATGAATGAAGTGCTTACCGAAAAAGATTACCAAAAGTTCATACTGGAAAGGCTTTCAGAACAGGGATACACCATCACTCCGTCAACTAACTTTGACAGATTGTTTGCCGTTGACAGAGATACTCTGTTTGAGTTCCTTTATGCCACACAGCCTGATGAAATGGCAGCACTTGAAAAGGTATATAAGGATGAGCTGCGTGAGGTAATCGTGCAGAAAATCAATACCGAGGAAACAAAGCAGAGAGGTTCAAGACTTCATGTATTAAAACACGGTATTGAGATTGCCAATCATAAGCTTGAGCTGATGTACACAAAGCCCGCAACGGACTTTAACAAGGAGCTGAACCGCCTTTATAAAGAGAACAGATTTACTGTTTCCGAAGAGGTATGGGCAAGTGATAAGGAGCGAATTGACCTTGTAATCTTTCTGAACGGACTTGCGATTATTGCAATGGAACTTAAGTGTAATCCCGCCGGACAGGACTACCATGACGCAATCGCTCAGTTCAGAACCCAGAGAAATCCAAAAACAAGATTATTCCGTTGGAAAGCGGGTGCTCTGGTATCTTTTGCCATGGACTTGGAAGAAGTATATATGACAACCAAGCTGGACGGAGAATCCACCTTCTTCTTGCCTTTTAATATGGGTAAAGGCGATGGGATTGACCAAGGTGCGGGCAATCCGATTTTTGAAGAAAAATACAGCGTTTATTATATGTGGGAAGATGTTCTTTCCAAGGATACTTTGCTTGAAATTCTCAGCAAGTATATGTTTATCGAGGTTAAGGAGAAAAAAGACCCCGTAACAGGCAAGCCGAAACGCAAAGAAACGGTTATCTTCCCGAGATATCATCAGCTTGACTGCGTCCGCAAGGTTCTTTCAGATGTTGTGGATAACGGCGCAAGCCAGAATTATCTGATTCAGCATTCTGCGGGTTCGGGAAAGACAAACAGCATTGCCTGGCTTGCTCACAGGCTGGCTTCTCTGCATGATAATAACAACAAGATTATCTTTGACAATATCATCATCTGCACGGACAGAATCGTTGTTGACAGGCAGCTCCAGAAAGCCATTATGGGCATTGAGCATAAGGACGGTATGATTCGTGTTATGGACGATAAATGCGTCAGTGCAGATTTGGCATTGGCACTTTCAGGTAATACAAAGATTATTGCCACAACCATTCAGAAGTTCCCGTATATCGTGGATACTGTAAAGGGACTGAAAGATAAGCACTTTGCCGTAATCATTGACGAAGCACATTCAAGCACAGCCGGAAAGAATATGGCTGCCATTACAATGACCCTTGGAAACGGAGCGGAAATTAAGTACGATGCCGAGGATATGATTGTTGATGAAATCAGTAAGAACGGCAAGCAGCCGAATGTTTCTATGTTTGCATTTACGGCAACACCGAAGCCTACCACATTCCAGCTTTTCGGCAGAGAAGATATTCACGGCAATAAGGTTGCATTCCATCTGTACAGCATGAAACAGGCTATCGAAGAGGGATTCATCCTCGATGTTCTGCAAAATTATGTAACTTACGATACCTATTTCCAGTTGAATAAGGAAATTAAGGATGACCCGAAGCTTAAAACAAATGACGCCAAAAGGCAGATAGCAAGGTTTATTCAGCTTCACGAAACCAACATAGCACAAAGAGTCGAGGTTATCATTGAGCATTTCCGCACCACCGTTATGAACGAACTGGACGGACACGCAAAAGCTATGGTAGTTACCGAGTCAAGAGCGGGTGCTGTTAAGTACAGACAGGCATTTGAGGACTATGTTACCAAGAAAGGCTATAAGGATATCAAAGCTCTGGTTGCTTTTTCCGGCAAAGTAAATATTGACGATAAGGAATATACAGAGGTCGGAATAAACGGATTTCCGGAGAAAAATCTTCCTGATGAATTTGATAAGGATGAATATCAGGTATTGCTTGTTGCGGATAAGTATCAGACAGGCTTTGACCAGCCGAAGCTGTGTGCAATGTATATCTTAAAGAAACTGCATGGTGTAACGGCTGTTCAAACACTCTCCCGTCTTAACAGGATTTGTCCGCCGTATGAGAAAAAGACCTTTGTACTTGACTTTGCCAATGATTATGAGGATATCACTAAGGCGTTCAGCAAGTATTATACAAAGACAATGCTCAGCAACAGTGTAACACCGACTGCGATTTATGACAGCATTGCAAAGATTGAGGGATATTTCTTCCTTGACCCTGCCGATGTGGAAGCATTCAACACCTTGCTTTACGAATCGAAACATACGGCAAAAGATAAAAAGCAGATGACATTCTATCTTCAGAAAGCAAAGCGTGTTATAGACGGCTTTGAGGACGCAACAAAAGCACAGTGTGCTATGGATATCAGGCACTTTATCCGTTTCTATGAGTTCCTGTTACAGGCAAGCTGCTTTGAAGATACGGAGCTGCACAAGAAGTATAACTTCTTGAATTACTTAATCAGCTATATCAAAATCAATCATCCCGGCGGAGGTTATAACCTTGACGGAAAGATTAAAGCAACAGGCTTTGTGCAGAAGAAAACAGCAGAGCATGAAAAGGCTGATATTAAATCTGACCCTGTTATGAAACTGCCGACTGCCTATGATATTATCCTCACTCCGGCAAAAGAAGAACGCTTGTCGCAGATTATCATTGAGATTAACAACCGCACCGGAAGAAATTATGACAATGATGTAGCGATTAAGGCGGCACTTCAGATTAGGGATATTATGAGAAAGTCTGAAGCCTTAAAGACAAGTGCCAAGAATAACACTGAACAGGACTTTGAGTTTGCTTTCTTTGACCATGTTGATGATGCACTTATTGATGGTTTGGAGCAGAATCAGGATTTCTTTACTCTCTTACTGCAAAATGATGAGATTAAAAAAGAGGTTTTGGGACTATTTGTGGCAGATACGTATCAGAGCTTGCGGGAAATGAACGCTTAAAAGGCTTTTGATGTTTTGAAAAGGACAAATAACTATTTGGAGAAAATAAATGGGAAAAGAATTATTTGACAATATACCGAGTAAAGTGGCGGACTTATTGTCTGATGTTAAGAATGGACGAATAGGTCTGCCTGACCTCCAACGCCCATTTGTATGGAAAGATAATAAAGTTCGTGAACTGCTTGATTCTATGATGAAGGGATATCCGATTGGCTATATTATGCTGTGGGAATCTCCTGCTGATTATGAGAATACAGGTTATATCGGTAAGAATGATAAAATGTATAAACGTCCTGATGATTTGGTGATTGACGGACAGCAGCGTTTAACCGCACTGCTTGCTGCAATGTACGGAGTTACTATCAAGGATAAGAATTACAAGGAAAGAAAGATACGCATTTCTTTCAATCCTCTAACAAGGGAGTTTGCAGTATGGACACAGGCTTATGAGCGTAATCCCGAGTGGATAAGTGAAATAAGCAGTGTATTCGCCGCAGACCAAGAGCATAATATTTCAAAATTCAGAAAAGCATATATCAAGACTGCTAACGAGGGTAGAGTAAAGAATGACCAGCCGGAATTAACAGAAGATGAAGAGGATATCATTGAGGAGAATATCAATGATTTGCTTAATCTTGGTATCTATTCATTACCTACACTGAAAATCAATGCTAAGGCTGATGAAGAAGATGTTGCCGATATATTCGTCCGTGTTAATTCAGGCGGACAGAACCTGACTGAGAAGAACTTTATTGAAACATTGATTGCAGTTTATGATAACGATGTTCACGATAAGATAAATAAATTCTGTGCTGAGTCAAGAATCCCTGACAACGGAACATCATTTAACCAGATACTTCTGGTTGACCCGTCTCACCTTATCAGAATGGCAGTCGGTGTAGGGTTTAGAAGAGCACGTCTGCGTTATGCCTATATGCTGCTTCGTGGTAAGAACCTCAAAACAGGCGAAATTACTCAGAATGTGCGTGAAGAGAATTTGAAAATTTTCAAAGAGTCATTGGATATCGTCACCAATCTCAACAACTGGCACGCATTTATGAACCTTTTTGCTTCAGCGGGATATCTGAAGGGCAGCTTTGTTGCTTCAACAAATGCTGTGGTTTTCAGCTATGTGTTATATCTTATCGGCAAGTATGATTATAAGGTATCATCCGTTGAGCTTCAGAAGATTATCCGAAAGTGGATTTTCATGTCTACAATTACAGGATTTTATACAGGCTCGACAGAGACTGAGGTTGAGAAGCAGTTTGCGGATTTAAGAGATGTTCAGAGTGCAGATGAATTTGTAGCATATCTTGATTCTGTTATTGCCAACAGATTTACAGATGATTACTTCACATATTCATTGCCGACAGAGTTAAACAGCTCGTCCGCAACATCTCCGGCTTGGTATGGATATATCGCTGCGATTAATGTTTTGGGAACACCAATGCTGTTTAGCACGGCACTGTTATCGCAATATTTTGTTTTAGGAACAAGTGGAGATAAAAATTCAGTGGATAAGCACCATATTTTCCCAAAGCATTATCTTGAGAAAATCGGCTATGACAATGACCGTGACAGAAATCAGATAGCAAACTTTACATATCTTGACTATGTGACGAACATTGATATTTCAGACGCACCTCCGGCAGAGTATGTCGGAAGATACAGAGAAAAGCTTGGAGAAGAAGGATATAAGCTTGCTTGTGCCCAGAATGCATTGCCTGAGAACTTTGAGCAGTTATCATATCCTGAATTTTTAAGCCAAAGAAGATTGCTGATGGCTCAGATAGTGAAAAAGGCTTATAAGGAGCTGGATAAGTAAGATCAATACAAAATTAGATTTTTTTATGAACGAAGAATAGCGAACTGTATACATATCTTCAAGAAAAATATGTCTATTTTGTAAAGTAGATTGGGGATTAAGAATATGATGATGAGTCCAGAATCTTTTTACTATACGCATTGTTTGTAGGAAGACAGATGGTTTTTCAATAAATGATATTGAAGCAATACAGTAGACGCTAGGACACAGATGCTCAAAATGCAGATGGATATTGTGCTGTAGAATAATAACATAAGAATGAATATCATGTACTCGTGGAGGAAATACTATGAACGATATGATAAGAATAGACGATGAATATATTAAATGGTTAAAAATAGTTAGGGACAGATTTAAGGGGACGCAGATAAAAGCGGCAATCAAAGTAAACGATGAAATGCTCCGATTTTACTGGTCACTGGGCAGAGACATTGTCGAGATGCAGGCTGAGAGTAAATGGGGGAGTGCATTTTTCGAAACTTTAAGTGAAGACTTAAAGAAAATGTTTCCGGGAGCAAAGGGATTCTCAACAACAAATCTTAGATACATGAAGAGATACTATGATATGTTTGGAGAAATTCTGCCCCAAGTTGAGGCAGAATTATCAGACATTACAAATCTGCCCCAAGTTGGGGCAGAAATATATGCCATTCCTTGGGGGCATATAAAAGTCATTGTAGATAAATGTAAAGGAAATCCAGAGAAGGCACTCTTCTTTGTAGACGAGGTAATAAAAAACAATTGGTCCAGAGCTGTATTGTTGAATTTTCTTGATACAAATTTGTATGAGCGTCAGGGAAAAGCAATTAGTAATTTTAAAACAACATTGCCTGCTTACACCGGTGATTTGGCTCAGGAAATAACGAAGGATCCGTATAATTTTGATTTCATTGCCGTCAATCGTGATTACAATGAGCGTGAATTAAAAGATGCATTAACAGAGAAGGTTATTAAGTTGTTAATGGAAATGGGGAAAGGTTTTGCTTTTGTAGGACGAGAATATCCTCTTCCGATTGAAGGAACAGAAGAATATATAGATTTGTTATTTTATCATTTAAATCTGCATTGTTATGTAGTTGTTGAAGTCAAAGTAAAAGAGTTTAAATCAAGAGACATTGGACAGATTGGAACATATATAAATATTGTGGATGATATTGTCAGAACAGATACAGACGGAAAGACCATAGGATTAATTATTTGTAAAGAGAAAAATAATGTGTTGGCAAAATATGCAGTTAATAGTTCCAATGAACCAATAGCAGTCTCTGCATATGAGTTGTCCAATTTCCTACCGGATAATTTTGCATCAATGTTGCCAACTACAGAGGAGTTGGAATCAAGATTAGTATTGGATGAAGCTCTCGAAAGTGACGATTAATAGATAATGGATTTATTTAAATTAAACAAACCCGCCCTAATTACCCCCGAAACATAACAGTTCGGAGTGACTTGGGCGGTTCTTTATTTTGATATCATCTGTACCTTACAAAGCTTGGCACGAATCTCGGATGAACTTTCCTGTTGTACTCTCTGTTAAACTTCGAGAAAGGACATTGCATTGTCTTTGGAGCTTTTCGTAAATGGCTCACTCAATATCTTTAATCATCAGACAAATGTGGATGTAGATAACAGATTTACAGTCTATGGAATCAGGGACTTAGGTACAGAACTTAGCCCTATTACAATGCTTGTTATGATGGAGTCTATTCAGAACAGGATTGTTGAAAATGGGCAGAAAGGGAAGGCAACATGGCTATATATAGACGAATTCCATGTCTTACTAAATTCTGATTATTCAGCGAAGTATTTGCAGCAGCTCTGGAAGAAAGTAAGAAAGCAGGGAGGTCTTTGTACTGGAATTACGCAGAACATAATCGATCTTTTACAGAATTACACAGCCACTACAATGCTTGCAAACTCAGAGTTTGTGGCACTTTTAAAGCAGGCAAACACGGACAGTTCCAAGATGGCGGAGGTTATCGGAGTATCAGAGGCACAGCTTCGATTCGTAACCAATACCGCATCGGGAATGGGACTTATCAAGTGCGGTTCTGTGGTGATTCCGTTTGATAATCAGATTAGTAAGGATACGGATTTGTACAGACTGTATAATACCAACATTCATGAGAAGATTGCGGAACAGAAAAAGCAGGCTTCAAGTTAAGCCTGCACATCGGTATTTGACTCAGATGTGTCTTCTAAAAGCAAAGGATCAATTTCGTTGAGTAAGTCTTTTGGAAGACATTTTCTGGTTATTGTTATATTTTTCGACTTATATGTATTTTGTGTGTAAAGAGATGAGTTAATGGGCTTCTTAAATATTGCAAAAATCTTTCCTGGCGGTTTTGGGACGATAGAGCGTATATCTTCACTCAATACACTGTTTGGAATATAGCAGTCTTTACCCTGAATAAGACCAAGGCAGGCAGTAGTGGTACCGGTTACCTTTTCGGTATAAAGTTCCAAATGCGGTCCAGTGTAATTGCCTATCATACGTGCTTTTGTATCAATATTCATAATTATGTCAAGGACATTGAGCTTTAATTCAGTTGTGTGATTATTTTTAAATGAAAAATCATTCTCACTAAGACGATTGTTTAGGGCAGCGCGGTAGAAGCCATTTGCATTCATGCCTTGTCTTAGAGAAACTCCAGTAAAGTGCAGGAAATTATGGGAATGAAACCTTACAGCAGTATGGTTTGCATGGTTGTATTCATCACGATAGATAAATACAACCTGACAGCCTTCCAAATATTGCTGATATTGTTTTGCACATTTTGTAATAATGGCTATTGCCTGTTTCTTAGTCATAATAATAGATTTCCTTATATCAAATTGTATTTTGACAAATTTAAAAGGAAGGTTCTTCTGCCGTAGCAGATGACACCTTCCTTTAATGACTGATTTTTCTGTTGTCCGCCAACTGATCGGCACCCGAAGTCCGATAAGCAAACTGGTTTTTCCGTTGCCAGCCAACTGTCCGGCACCCGAAGTCCGGAAAGAATTTCGGATTTTATGTGTCAGTCCACATGATAGGCATATAGCCCATCTACTAACTATAGTATACACAGAAGACCTAAATTATGCAACGAGTTTATGAATATTTTATTTTGAATTTTGGGAGGTGAGAACATTGAAGATAAAAAAGGTGGATGACAAGCCGATGATCATTCACACAAAGGAGAAAGCTAAGATTCATGCCCACGAGCCAAAGGGTGCCAAGATTAAAGGCAGCAACATCTATACAGTAGAGAGAGGTCCTAAGACTATCGGTGCAAAGGTATCTGATGATAAAAAGAAGTCCTATCGCAAGAGTACCATTCATCAGTCAGAGTCGAAGAATAAGGGATTATCAAGATTTAAGCGAAACTATAGAGAATCAAACACTTCCATCAAGACCAAGAACACCAATCTTCACATTGCAGGAAGAACAGGAACACTTGCAGCCGGGGCAGTAACGGAGCAGGTGGAAGGCGGGCAGGAGGTATCGCAGGCAGCATATCTTGCATATGAAGCAAGCCGACCTGTTACCGGAACTGCTTCTAAGGGTGCAGCACTTTTCAGGAAAAAGGCGGCAGCCGAAGCAAAGAAGCGTATCAAGAAGGTAGAGGCAGGAAAGAAGCTGGCAAAAAAGACAGCAAAGAAAGCTGCCAAAGATACAGCCAAGACTGTAGCTAAGGAGACGACAAAAGAAACAGCCAAGACTATTGCCAAGATTGCAACAAAAACTGCTACAAAGGCAGCTGCTACAGCGGCAGGAACAGCGGTTGCACCGGGAGTTGGTACTGCAATCGGCATGGCAGCCGGATATGCTGCAGGTGTGTCCATAGAGGTCAAGGATGAAAAGATGACCAACCGGAGCAGGAAGATAAAATTGTTCCTGGATAAGATGAAAGCACAGGAAAATCAGACGGACAGCGTGGCAAAGCTGGTAAAGGATCTGATTGTGCGAAAAGCGATTACCTGGGTAAAGGCAGCGGCACCGATTATCGGACTGGTGCTGTTGTTACTGGTTCTCGTAGTTGCCATGATTGCGGTTCCGGTTATAGCGGTGATAGCAATCCTTTACAATTCTCCATTTGCTTTATTCCTGCCACCACTTGAATCAGGAGATACAGTACAGACAGTAACGAGTGCTTATGTGCAGGAGTTTAACCGGGATGTGAACACGAAAGTGAATGAGCATACCGGATATGACCTTGGAGAGCTTGTTTATGTGGATTATGAAGGTATGGAAGAAAACCCAAGCAATTACTATGACATCATGGCAGTCTATATGGTCAAGCATGGTGTCGGAGATACTGCAACAGTCATGAATGACACTTCAAAAGGCTGGCTGCAGGCAGTAGTAAATGATATGTGTTCATACACTACAAGCACCGGAACAAAAGACGTGGAAGAAACAGATGCAGATGGCAATGTAACAACTGTCACAAAATCAGTTCTGTATGTGAATGTCACACTGAAATCGTACAGGGATATGATTTCGGTCTATGGATTTAATTCTGATCAGGTGGAAATGCTTGAGCAGATCATGAGTCCGGAGTTTATGGGACAGCTTGGATATGCCGGAAGCGGAAGTG
>CAVABC010000095.1:0-11083 GCA_963586665.1 Acutalibacteraceae bacterium | reverse complement strand
CATGATTTTCATCTAAATCGCTATCCACCACTTTTATATCATTTTTATTATTATCAATTTCTGTAATTGTATAATGCCAGTTAAAATCATTCCAAGTATATTGGATATTTTTATTAATATTAATATAATTAGTTTGCCCACTATTAATAAGAATATCTTGATCTCCATTATCAAGAATCATATTTGAATTTACTACATAAATATAGGTTTTTAATCCTGCATATTGTTTCGACTCAGCCACAACTTTAACAAATATATTCTGTTCTTTTCCACCATACACAAGAAGACCATTATTTATAGTTGTACTTGAATCACAATCTTCAACCGACCAAATAACTTCCTGACTTGGATTATTCGTTCCAAATATTCTTGCGGTAAACTGCATTGTTCCCTTATTATTGTTGCCCCAATCTATTGTTCCAGTAAATGGCACATATTCCCCCTCTGCACATGCTCTTCCATCAGAATAAATCGTAATTGTCCTAGGCTCTGTTTCATCCGGCTCTGGCACATAATCCACATCATTACCCACAGGTACCTTATTACGCATGGTAAAATTCTGTGTAGATGTATATGTCTTATCTCCATTCTTAAAATCAACCACAAGCTTTATGGAATTTTTGCTCTCAGCTTCACTCAGATCCGGTTCAAATCCATCCACATGCTCTGCCATAAGGGACTCCTGTCCCTCTGACACATTGCCTGTTGACTCATCCACAGTATCCTTGCGCATATAAATCTTACTGTCAGCCGGTCTGTATATTATGTAATATATACAGTCAGAATTATATATTATGAGCTTGCTGTCGGACGAAGCAGCCTGAGAAGTTATACTATTTTCCTCGTTAACTGATGCTACTTCTACCGGATTTGCAGATGAACCACTCTCATATTTTACACCCTTTTGAGCATCAATAAGCAGATCCCCGATCTGATTCATTGTAAGCTGTGCTTCATACTGTAGATCTACTTCCTTGGTTGCGGACTTGTACTGGTTTGAACTTGTGCCTATAAAATTAACTACCGCCAGACCCAAAAGTCCCATTATAGCCATTACTACAACAAGTTCTACAAGAGTAAAACCTTTATTTTTCATAATAGATCAGACCTCCTTCCTGCTATTCGCTCACTATCTTTCCTGTTTCCCTATATAGCGTTATCACTTTTTGTGTACTGCCCTTTTTGATCCAGATACGGCTGCAGCACTTGCCATTGGAATCCGTTTTCTCGGCACCCGATCCTCTGTCAAACTCAATGCTTATCGCATCTGAACCTGTCAGAGTCTTTACTGACGAGTAATCCTGCTCCATGGAATAGGATATTTCAAGACTGCTCCGTCCAATCTTTTTGGTCTCTGTATCTGTGCCGTTTGTGGTCACTTTATAATAATATGCTCCATCTGAACTATCCTTGTATAATTCCACAACCACACTGTCCTTACCCATTGTGGAAACACGCGTTTTATTAAGTACTGATTCAATATTTCTGGCACATTGTTTTACTGCTACTCCAAGTACCGAACTTAATGATATCGTAATAGCTGATGCCAATATAACACCAATAGCAATGACCACTATAAGTTCAACAAGAGAAAAGCCCTTATTATATTGTTTTATTATTCTTTTCATAGTAAGCTTTTACTCCTATTCTTTAGTCCAGTTCTGATAAGTAATAAGATCTGAGTAATCTATTTTGGTATCCTCCATTGTCTTATCCGAAAATTTGGAAATATTTCCCAGATAAGCCGCACCATCCATAAATACATCATACAAATGCTTTGCATCTGTATCATCACTCTCAGCTGCCAGAAGAAGTGTCTTAAACACCTCCTGTGTTCCGTTGTCGATCTTGCAATTGCTTTTTACTATGACCTTTCCTTTTGCAACGATGGTACCGGTAAAATCAGTTTCTATACTCACATCTCCTGTCGCTACGATCACAGATACATTCTGTTTCTTAGCATTGCTGTCAAATGTATAATCTCCATCAACTACAATAGCCCTATATGTCTTATCCTGATAATCTGTTTCAAATGTCTGCATTTTTCCGGCTTTATGGCCTACAAGCTCGGTCATATTAGTATCATTGATGATGTTTGTAAACAATGATACCGTTGTAGCATTCGCAGGCAGATCGGCATAATTGGTAATAAGCTTAGAATTAAGAGCAGTATATGTCTGCTTTATAGATTCAGATTCAGCATCCAGATTTATTCCATCAGCAATGCCTTTCATAAGACTTAAATTCTGACCGTCATATATACTGCAATTTCCCGCTGTATATATGCTTGCCGCATCGCTTACCTGTATATTTTTCGTGTAAAAATCAGTATATTTCTGCAATTTAGAACTATCTGCATTATAATAATCCTCATAATACTGTGCTGCCTTATCTGTTGGCAGATTAATATAATAATAAACAAGACCGCTATTTGAATTTCCATCACTTGAAGGTACAAACACCTTTCTGATGCAATCTTCAATTTTACTGCCAGCTGTTAAGTATTCTGATAAGGCTTTCCCTGTCTTTTGACTTACAATCTGATCATTTATCTCCTGATATTCAACCTGATCATTGCTGCTTGCAGTGATATCCTGATACTCAGAATAAGTAAGTGGATTTTTATTATATAATGAATTAGCATCTGATCCAGTGCCATCAGTTCCTATGCACTCAGCCGGTACAAGATATGCTATCTGGTCACCTTTTACAGAGATAGACTCACCCATAGCGACATTGCTGTTATCATTTCCCACATTGCTGCCGTTTACTATGGCTGATGTATTGATATAGGCTGTTCCGGCAAGCATAAGTTCCTCAAGTCCTGTCATATCCAGTGACGCATTTCTGCCATTTATAATAATGGCACTGCTGTCAGCCGCAACGGAAGTGTCATTTCCAAAACCTATATATTTACCACTGTTATTTTTTCCTAAAGTGACCTTTGAGCCTACACCACGCAGTGTCATATCATCTGATACATATGTGGTTCCTTCAAGATTTACTGTTGCACCGTTTACATTTATATTGTCTGTCCAAAGCTGGCACTGTGCATCCACATTAAATTTACTGTTATTGGATGTACTTGCTGTAAGATTCTCATGCTCTCCAACCTCAATATCTCCCTCGGCTATAAGATAGCTTGAGTCAGATACACTGAGCACTGAGTTATCAGGTATTGTAATACTTGTAGTAGAAGATCCACTTCCAACAGCATAATCACTGCCTGCATAGAGGTTTCCTGACATCTCCACCTTTGATATTCCATTTGATATTTCAAAGCCGTCATTTCCTATAAGTGAATACGTAAAAAGCTCCGGAACACCTCCTGAAGCTGTAAAACTCATGGAAGGAACTGCCAGAGAAATATCCGTTTCTATTATTGATTTATAACCTTTTTCGTCTGTATACTCTACCTTTATACCCTTAATGACAGTTCGGTTTGTATATGTGCTTAAAATACCATTATCACTGCCTGCCGCAGCCGAAGTAGATGTTATCTTCGCATATGGATATGAAGAATCATCCAGCAGATCAGAAGCCACATAACCTTTTAATTTGTCCATATTGTATGTCATTCCTGTGGAATCAGCCTGCAATAACACCTTAAGTTTCTTGATATATGCATTTAAGAAGGTACTCTGTCTCTTTACCTCATTATTTTCACTATCAGAATAACTCTGCATGACCTCTGTATAGCCCGTGGAATAAGCTGTAGAAATATCCTCCTGCAGACCGGTGCATATCTGATCAAGCACGCCCTCTGCCGAATAGAAATTATCCGTATTCTTTATATCTGTAGTCTTCATCTGAAGATTGATAAGTGCTATCCACAATACCGTCACCGCAAGTATGGCAACTATAGCCATGGCAACTATGACCATTACGAAAGAAGCACCTCTATTGTCTTTACTTCTCATAATTAATACCCCATACTTCCTGTAAGTGTAACAACCGGATCTGTAGAATCCATGGTATCTATATCTGTCTTACTGTCATAGATTTCCACTGTCACATCATACAATCTGTCTGACGCTTTATTTTTTGTAAGATTTTTGATATCAACTATATCCTTTACTTCACTTTGGTTTACATTTGTATTGAAACCATATATCGCCTGATCCGGCTGCAAAGTATTGTCAGGATCTGCCATATTGGTGTCAAGATTTGTCGCAATATGCGTATATGCTGATCCTGTACGGTTTCCGAGTTCATTTACTCTGACAAAAACTTTATAATTCTGTTCCTTTGTCTGAAGTACCGACTGGTCAACATATTTTTGTTTTACTATATTTACAGTGCAGTCAACCTTATCCTTGTTGTTGATAACAATCACATCATCACATCCACTGTAGCCTGTATTAGAAGTCGATGTATACCATGGACGATAAAACAGATAAATATTTCTGAGAGTATGATTTACCGGATCATCCGAATTGTCATATATGACAGATGTATACTCTTCCTTTAAAGAACTATCATCTGACGGGAAAGTTACCTTTTTTCCCCCATAATTAAACTCGTATGAATATGATACAGTAACCTTTGTTGCTGTAGAATTTTCTATGTCAATGGTTATTGTTCTCTTTACATCACTCTGACTGAGTCCGGTATAGCCACGATCCGACATAGCTTTTAAGATGCTCTCCGGTGTAGCACTGTCTGCACTCATGGAATCAAAGTTTGCATCCATTGCGGACATATCTGCCACTTCATCCAGATTGTACTGTGTTGTCTTTCCATCATCAGATTTTCCGGTATTTTCCTTGGAATCAGATCTGGCATCCACTGTAACAAGCGCATTGTATGTCTTGGTACCGGATTTTACATCGGACATATAAAAATAATACTTGTGCACATCACCTTCAACGAACTTCCACATGGATGTGTCATCAATCTTCGCTGATGCACTTGTTTTATGTATGGAACTTGTGATAAGCTGATCTTTATTTGCTACTTCATCACGTACATCCTCAAACTTCGTGACATCCTTGTATACCCCGGATTTCTTCAGGAGCTCGCATGCACTGCTTCCACTTGAGACATCAAATCCGTCTGCAACGTCAAAACCTTCTGCCGGATAATTAAACTGATACGCAAGTGTCTTCATGGAGTTTTTTTCAATTCCCTCCATGATATTTGTTGCCAGATGAGTAGCATTCATCTTATTCTTTGACTTTACATTGGTCTTTGCAGCTGTGACAAAGGCATTCAAAAAGGGAAGCACGATTATTGCAAGAATAGCTATAGACACAATAATCTCAACAAGTGTGATTCCTCGATCATCGGTTTTTAACTTTCTCAAATCGGCTTCCCCCTTTCTTTTGTATTATGCTGTTTTAGTTAATTAGTTGTTCCAAACAGATTGTCTGTACCATGAGGAACACTAGGTATATATGGAGCCTCGTACGGTTTATCAAGACCATACAGGAAATATGAATCCACAAGCATCTCACCTGTCAATTTTCCGGTAGAATCATCAAAGCTGATATTCAGAGTACTTATTGTTTTCTTCTCGGATGAGCCTATAACCTCTCCAAGCATGGCCTTAAGTCCATGATACTCTGAAGTAAAAGCCATAACGGTACTTACATCATAAAGCTGATATCCTGTAACAGTTGACGACGTTGTCGAACTGCTTCCATCCGTAGCTGTACCATCAGAAGTACTGCTGTCTGATGTATCCGTGCTCTGTGAACTATCAGATGATGATGCATCCGTTGAATAACTGCCATCAGCACTTCCATCTGTGCCGTCTGCCGGTGCTGTCACATCAACTGCAACGGGCGATCCAACTGTAAGCTCAGAAATATGTGTATTGGTAGACTTTTCTATCGCAACAGCATCCATGATGCCATTTTCGATCTGTAAATATGAAGGGAAATTATTGTATACAGATTCCATTGTAGCAGACATATCTTCTGTCTTCTGCGTATATTCGTCAGCTTTCGCAGCAAGTGTAGAAAGTTCATTGTACTGTGACTTAAGATTCATATTTTCGTTCTTAAGCTGATCTCTCTTATCTGCCTGTGGCGAGAAAACAAAAAAATATGTAAGTGCTAAAACGGCAACTCCTGCTAATATAATAAGTAATTTTTTATCTCTGGTTGACATCTTAACACCTCCTTACTGCTGTGTACTCTGCGTACTGTTTTCTGATGAAGTATCAGCTGAATCCATCTGCCCATCCGATGCATTTTCTGAAGTCTCAGTATCATCCGAAGCTGCAACATATGTACAATCTATAGTAAACTGTACCTTTGTAGCCCCTGTTTCATCCTGTTCTTCTGTAATCGTAGAAACATTTGAAACCATAATGCTGTCAAATGTACGAAGCTGTGCAATCACATCAGCCGCAACATCCTTACTTCCCTGAGAGATTGTCATTGAAACACCATCTGTAGTAACAGACATAGTAACGAGCTTCGCCTCTGACGGAAGTTTCTGTTCAAGCTCATCAATAAAATTTACTATCTCGTCATTTTTATTTGAAGAAGCATCTTCTAAAAGCTGTGTCCAGTCATAATCGCTCTTTGTCTGATTGTATACATCATATATATTCTGTGCATAAGAAAGATCTGACACTCTTGCTTTAAGTGTCATATTATCAGAAGTTAAAACAAGATTTGAGAATATACTGTATGCAACCATTGCAACCGCTCCGACAACGCAGAGACCAAATATAACTAGTGGTACTGCATACGATACTGTCTCTTCTTCCGATGCGGTCTGTGCCGGTATCGGCTGTCCATCCGGACCTATAGCATTTGGCTGAGGTGCCGAAGCTGCAATAGCTTTAGCTTTCAGTCTGCTTTTCTTATCATTATCGAGTATATTTAATGGCTTAAGCGAGCCACCTACACAGTCAAAATACTCTGCAATCTTCGTCTCTGCCAGATTAATATTTTTGGCAACATGTATACCATCAAACTGTTGTAACGGAACCACTTTGTAATTAAGCTCATTTGTAAGCAATTTTGAAAGTCCGCTAAAATCTGCACCAAGACCTATCAAAAAGACTCTCTCTATAGGTCTGTCCACATTTCTTGACTGATAATAGTCTATTACTCGTCCTATACTGCTGACCATATTGGAAAGAGCATAGTACACATTAGTACGCAGTCTTTTGAATTTTTCTGAATCTATCTCATGTCCCTGCTCATCGTGTTCCTGTACCTCCGGTGCTGTACTGTCGCTCTTTAATAAGATACAGGTCTTTCTTCTTGCGACATCCATAGCATCAGAAAATGACAGATATTCACCAAAAAGTTCACTGTCCTGTATCTCTTCTATAGCCTCTGCCAGTCCATAATTTACATTACGCTGGAGTTTTACTATATCTCCATCCATAACTGTAAGTATAGATGAAACTTCATCAATCTTTATGGTCACCTTTATATCGCCAGGGATCTCACGCTTCATGAGCTGTTTTATGGCATTACCACTATAATCAAGTGCTACCAGCTGTAATCTGCACTCAGCCGCCAATGCGAGATATGATGAAATAAGATCATTAGGTACAGCAATAACCGAAAGACGCATTTTCTTTTCTTCCGGTCTGTCTATCTTCTCTATGATCTCATGCACCAGCTTATACTGGCTAAGGTCTACCGGAAAATAATCCGAAGCATTCATCTCAAGCATTTCCCTGACCTGTTTTTCCTTTACAAGAGGGAACTCTACTTCTCTGCTTGCAATACGGGTCGAATTCAAAACGAACACTGCCTTATTTGTGCTTATACGTTTCTCCTTCAGCTTTCCACTAAGTAAAGATCTGAACATGCTGTCAGGTTGTACCACACCATCATCTATCATCCCCAGAGGTGTAGGAAAACTGAACATGTTATAGATCTTTGGATTCTTTGATTTATAATCAATCTCAACGACTCTGGTAAGGTTTTGTCCAATCTCAATTCCCAGCACTTTGTTCGCCATAACCAGTCCTCCATATTTGTCGTATATATAATTATCGGTATATTTCGTGCAATAATTAACTATATTATTATAGCATGGATTTTAAAATCCTGCCAGCGTCAAATATGCCGATATCATTTTCTCACCCCATAGCATCGAAATAAATATTCCGGCTGCTAAGTATGGTCCCATTGCCAACATTCTGTCGGCTTTAAAAAATTTCATACGGATAAGATGGATCACGGAACCGATGATGCATCCTAAAAAGAAAGCTAATATTATGTTCTGCCAGCCTATTGCCAGTCCGGCACATGCCATGAGTTTGACGTCTCCGCCACCTATGGCTCTTCCACCGCTCACTAAAAGGAGCAGTTCTAAGAATACACTGACGCAAAAGAATCCTATCACATATTTAGACCAGTTTGCATGATCTATAAACACATGTAGGATTCCAAGCACCAGAATATATACATTGATTCCAAATGGAATTTCATATGTTCTCCAATCTATCACACTTAAGACTATAAGTGCTGATGTAAGAAGGCAGTAAATAATGCTTGATAGTCCAAAGCCGTTTACTGCAAATACTGTAACATACAGGATACCATTTAACGCCTCAATTATAGGGTATTGAGGTGAAATTGGTTCTTTACACTTGCGGCATTTCCCCCGCAAGACAAGCCAGCTAAATACCGGCACCATATCATACCAGGCTAACTGATACCCGCATTTCATACAGTGGGACCTTTCGGTCACCACTGTTTCATGCATTGGTATACGGTAGATACAGACGTTTAGGAAACTGCCTATAACGATTCCGAATGCAAATATTAAAATGTAGATAGGTATCAGTTCTGGTATCATTTATTAGTGTTCCTTATTGATATTATTTTGACTTTATCTGGTCTGATGTTTTTTCACTGCCACTTGTAGTTGTATAATGACTCGATTCAGCTGCATATACAACTTTTCCAGAATCATACTTGTATGTAATTGTAATTGTGCATTTATTGCTTGTCTTGCTCCATCCTGTACCTTTAAGCTTAGTTGTTTCAAGACCTGCGTTTGTTATTGCTGCATTATTAACCGGTGTCACACCATCCGACGTCACTGTAATTGTTACATCTGCTGTAAGATCTTCCTTATCAGAATAATATGTTTTTAAAGCTGTAGCAATGCTATCGCAGTTTTGAATATCTGTTGCTTCTCTTGATTTTTCAACATATTTGATGAGCTGCGGAGCAAGTACACCAACAAGTACTGCCATAATAGCAATTACAACTATTAATTCCACAAGTGAAAATCCTTTATTATTTTTGTTTATTTTCTTCAAAATTTTCTTTTTCATAAATTCCTCCGACTATGTACTCATTATTCTATATCGATATCCTTTATTATGAATTACTTGTAGCTTTTCCCGCCTCTATTTTATCACTATCCGTTGCATGATAATGATCTGAATTGGCAGTGTATGTAACTTTTCCTGTAGCTGTATCATATTTAATTACAATTCCCGATGTTCCCCATCCAGTGCCTTTTAATTTTGTATTACTAAGACCCGCAGCTGTTAAAGCATCTGTAATATTATTAGCAGTAACTGTAGCGCCTGTTCCTTCAACAGTAGCAGCAGGAGTAGTAGTAGTAGTTACTGTAACTACTGCAGTACCTGTTATATTTTCCTTATCTGCAAAGTATGTCTTCAATGCTGTTGCAATGCTATCACAATTCTGAATATCTGTAGCTTCTCTTGACTTCTCAACATATTTGATGAGCTGTGGAGCAAGTACACCAACGAGTACTGCCATGATGGCAATTACAACGATAAGCTCTACAAGAGAGAAACCTTTATTGTTCTTTCTTCTCTTTTCATTCTTTTTTAGTACATTCTTTACCATAGTCTTTTCTCCTTTTCATGTAACTTGGTTTTTTGTTTTTCAAAGAGCCGATGCCCTACTCATAACTCTTTGTTTTATGTATGAAAAAATTGTATCACTTTGCTGTCGCAATTGCAAGCACAAAATGGTACAATAGTCACACTTTTGTGATTTTTTATGTTTTTTATCATATTTCACAAAATGGAGCTATGCTAAGGCATTTTCGGTGTATTGGGCATAGTATTCCTGTGCCTTACTGTCCGAAATTTCCAGTTCTTCCTGTAAATCAATGATTATCTTTTCTTTTGAAAGATTATACTTTTTGCCCATTTTGATAATTCCTTCGACTTTGCCCTCTGTTATCGCATCTTCCCATGCCTTACACATATCAATCACCTTCGCTTTCTCATCTATCTTTAAATTTGTTCCCGCAAACATGTTTATTGCCGCTACTGTTTCCTTGTCAAGTTGCTTAAATGCAGGATCTTGCTGCAATATATCATGCATTTTGGTCTTGTCAGATGTGCTTTGCAGCACTTCAAGTAATTGCTTTAATTCTGTTTTAAATTTTGAAAAGTCCTGTATTTCGCGCGGATCTACTAAATTAATGTTATAATCTGACACATATGACAGCACTGCCTCATCTGTATCAGCCAGCATATCCTTAAGGCATCTTGGTCCGTCCCACTTCTTTGTTCCAAGATATAATGTAATGGTAACAACAGGCGTGAGCCTGTCCTCCTTATCAAACCCAGACATAAAATCATCCGATGTATCATAGTCTTTTAGTCTGTCATGCTTTCTTTTTGCTTCGTTTACCTGTTTTCCGTAGCATAATGCATCATAGATCATGTTTTTTACAGGCATTGCATAATGTATATGTGATTGGCTTTCTATCCCCATCAATACTATATATGCATTTCCTGTGTATCTGATCTCCACACGTTTTAACAGATCACGCCACTTTTGTTCGACTATCTGTTTCTTGTCGATACCAAATACAGAAAGTACTTCTGTTGTATCCCTTTCTTCCAGATTTTCAGGCTTGATAACCGTTTTGCCATCATACAACACATAGTTGCACAGATCTGCAAATCTGGCATTATCAGCCATGTACTCCTTTGACTTACCATCCTTTGTACTCAATAATCCATCTCCTTATTTTGTTGTGATGGCAGGAGTTTCATATCGGATACATATAGTTTCTGCAACCCCATTCAACAATACTTTACCGAATTTGAAATTTTCCTGCCGTTTATAGTGATATAAAAGCATCGAAAATTTCTATCCTTAAA
>CAVABC010000094.1:0-11389 GCA_963586665.1 Acutalibacteraceae bacterium | reverse complement strand
CCTTCCATACCTGAGTATATCCTGAATACGATCACCATGCTCAGTTTAGTCTCCTATCTTGTAATTTGTAATCAATAAATGTTTCGCATTCTTATCGTTTCTATCTTGAAAGCTGACAAAATATTTCTTATCAAAAGACGACACATAAAGTTGCTTACCATTTGCAGTCTTAGTGCCCTCGCAATATAGTGAAGAAATATACTCTGTATTTTTTATAACAATCATAAAATTAGCTTTACATTCCTTTATTAAATATTTTGCTAATCTAGCTTGATCATTTTTATTAAATTCATTTTTAGCATATGTACTAAATTCTGTATCATATGGTGGATCTAAAAACACAAAATCATTCTTCTTTGGTTTATAGGTGTCCATAAATTCATAAAAATCCATATTTCCAATTGTGGTATCTGAAAGGTGCTTAACCACCTCTACATTTTGGTAATACTCGATCTTATTTGCAAAAGATTTTCTATTATACGAAATTCCACCATATGGAACATTAAACTTGCCATCCTTATTATATCTAAACATAGACGAATAACAAACTTGTCTAATAAAGAAATATATTGCTGTCGCAAATTCTTTACTAATTCCTAATTCATCCTTATTATTCATCAACATTCTAAAATGAGTATAAAAAGCAGCTTTCAACGCAGATTCAATATTAGATATAACATCCGAATATCCTAAATCACCTTTTTCTCCCTCTATTTTATTCATTCTTACCATTTTATTCTTTATACTCTTACATAACTCATTAACAAACTCTTCAATCTGATAATTGAAATTTGTTGTTAATAAACCATTAAATTCATCCGCATTTGTAAGAACAAATTCGGTTATCTTATCGCCAAGTTGCTGTTTGTTTAATCGGCCACCTTTATACATATAATATATACCTACTATTGTTTTTTCGTGATGGTCAACAACTTCACTTATAATATTCCAGTTATATTCAATTGCTTTTAACTTATCAAAAAACTCCTCATTTTGCTCCTTTACCATTTCATAAAGTGAAATTAACTCATCTGACTTATCGTTTATGTAATACTTTTTGGAGTCAATTGCAAAATATACAGCACCACCACCAACAAATGGTTCATAATAATTATCAATTCTAGCAGGAAGTGCTGGTATTATATATCTCAGTTCTTTTTCCTTACCACCTGGATATTTAATCAATGGGGATAGTCTATTCGTTAATACATTATTCATAACAGACCTCCTATTTTTTATAAATTATTTTATATGCAGAAGCTTCTTTATCAAACACACCTTCAAAATTATTTCCTGATATATACTCTATTTTTCCAGTATTCGTACTCATATCAAATTCATATACTCTAGCTATAACATATTTTTCCTTATGTAGCTCATAAAATGCATACTCCGATGCTGACATATAAAATGGTGTCTCTTTTTTACCAGTTGTAGATTTAACTTCAATGTATATAATCTTTTCAGCAGCATTAAATGAACGTATATCATATCCAGCTCCATCACCATCTAACATCGAAACGTGTCTGACGCTTTTTACATATTCCGGTACATACTTTTTTACAAACTCAATTTGGTCATCATAAACCAACTTCTCACCAGCATTGCCAATCAATTTTTTTTCTTTATTAATTCTCTCAAAATCAACTTTTCGGGCATAGAATTCTGCTGCTCTATTCTTCCTTTTGCTTAGTTTCTCTACATAGACTTTTTTATCAAGAACATTTTTCAACTTCTTGTATTCATAAGAAACATACTTATCTATTACTTCGTCATAACATACATTATTAAAAAACACCTTATTAGAATGTGAGCGTAAATTTCTTACTTTTTGAGAAAAATATGTATCATTTCTATTTGCTATAATATTCATATCATGCCCCGATGGTTGCATACGCTCAATCAATATATCAATCAATTCTCCCATTGTAAGTTCACCATATTCTTCTACTACTTTAACCGCTTCTACGGCAATTTTGCTTTCTGTAAATTTAGACATACCATTATCTCCTTCACTTCCTATTGCACAACTTCCGCTTTTTACTCATGCATCTAATTCAGTTCTTTTAATTTCCCATAGCACAGCTCCTATTCTTTACCTTCACCAATAGTATAGCACATATGTTCTGTTTTAGATAGTCCAAGAAAGAAAACTGCTGAACTTATGGAACGGATTTTAACAGAACACACACCAAATAAACATCGAAAATTTGAAATTAGGTAAAAAGAAACCCCTGTAAACCAATGTCTACAAGGGTTTCGAGTGTTCTGATTATTATCGTTTTGAGAACTGAGGTGCTCTACGAGCAGCTTTGAGACCGTATTTCTTACGCTCTTTCATACGTGGATCACGTGTTAAGAATCCAGCAGACTTAAGAACTGGTCTGTACTCTGAATCTACCTGAAGGAGTGCACGAGCGATTCCGTGACGGATTGCTCCAGCCTGTCCTGTGTATCCACCACCTTTAACGTTTACTAAAACGTCAAATTTGTCAACTGTCTCAGTTGCAACTAATGGCTGACGAACAACTACCTTTAATGTCTCAAGACCAAGGTACTCATCGATATCTCTTTTATTGATTGTAATCTTTCCTGTTCCAGGTACTAAATATACTCTAGCAACAGATGATTTTCTTCTTCCTGTTCCGTAATACTTTGTAGTAGCCAATTTACTTTACCTCCTATTAAAACTCTAATGTCTCAGGTTTCTGAGCTGCATGTTTGTGATCTGGTCCAGCGTATACGAATAATTTCTTATACATCTGACGTCCAAGAGGTCCCTTTGGAAGCATTCCCTTTACAGCGTACTCGATAACGCGCTCTGGGTGCTTGTTCATCATCTCTCTTAATGTTGTCTCTTTCATACCACCGATGTAGTCTGAGTGATGATAGTAAATCTTCTGGTCTAATTTCTTACCAGTAACTTTAACCTTCTCTGCATTGACAACGATTACATAATCACCTGTGTCAATGTGTGGTGTAAAGATTGCTTTATTCTTTCCTCTTAATACTTTAGCAATTTCAGATGCTAAACGTCCTAATGTCTTACCTTCAGCGTCTACTACATACCATTTTCTATCAATTGTAGCAGGACTAGCCATAAATGTTTTCATCGGTTTTCCTCCTTAAATGATTCGATTACTTGTAATGTCGATGCCTTTTGAAATCGCGTATGTCCGGACGCCACTTCCCTGTGCATCATATAGCCTTCTGTTCCATCTCAGTCAGCTATCATTCATCTATACTAAATGGTTGCCGGGGCTTTGGCTTCCATTTACTTACTTTTACAGACCTAGATATTATACTTGCGTAAGTGCCTGTTGTCAAGCATTTTTCTGCATAAAATCGCACAAACTTACCGGCATTTCAAGTCCTTACTTTGAATATTATTTCAAATATATTTTAAAGCTTTATTTTAGATACTTATTTTAAATATTTATTCTTGAAATACCACTGATACATATCTGTCGCTTCCAGCTCGCCAAATCCCATGAGCGTTCCTCGATCGATGCAGCTCTCACACATATCCATGACCTCTTCCGTTTTCTTTACGGATTTTTCCCAGCGGCTTTTCTCAGAGTCTGTTGTCTCAGAGTGTATACCGTATTTTTCCACCGCCAGCTTTCCCAGATATGAGGTCAGTTTCCTCGTTCCGTATACATTCAGGTGTTCAAAATCGCAAAAATCATTTGCGTCATCTATCCCTACACTCTCAAGATCAGTGCTCAAATCCAGAAAATCATATCCATAGGACTCAGTTATCTGTTTTATCTGATCCAGTCCTGACTTGTCCGCTGCCTCAGTCTCATGAGGTGGCTGCAGCATCAGCAGATGCTCTACTCCGGCATTTTTGCAGTATGCCAGAAATTCCTCAAGATATGTCCTGCAGCTGTCGGTAAGCACATATGACTCCTCAGTGGGCTGTCCGATATTCGCCAGATTATCCCTGCCGCCTGTTCTGTCTGCCTTTGCATAATATCCCTTAAGATATCCGCCTCCGCTGAGTGTCATATACGATCTTGTCACAAATGATGCAGCAACAGCTCTTGGATCTTTCCAGTTGCCATGATATTTTTCCAGTGTAAAATACATGGTATCTGATATATTTTTTCTCACATCCTCCGATGCCACGTTGCTGCTTTCTGATGTGCTGTCACTCTCGCCTGTTTCCGTGTCGGTTGCCACTGTAGGCACATCCTCCTCAAGGGTTTCCAGTTTATTCTCCGAAAACGGCATGCTGTCCACCCACTTTCGCAAATAAACTTCATCCCCCAGATTCCAGTCGCCATGGCTGAAGCCTGCTGCACTGACCACAAGAAGCTTTGGCTGTTGTGTGCGCAATATCTCTTTTACCATGGATTTATACATATTGCATGGCACTGCGCCTATCGACAGATTACAGGATTTCAGCCCATATTCCTTCCATGCCATCGCAGGCGCGTAACCGGTGTAGATCTCACTCGGTCCCATAACAACCATATCTATGCTGTTTTGGGGTTCCGCGTAAAATCCTTCTATATTTTCAATGTCACTGCTGTCTATTGCCATAAATGCTCCCGACATAATGTGAAGGAGCATTGCCAGGATTGCAAAAAATACACCAATTCCGATTACTTTTTTAACTCTCATATTTCCTTCCTGATTTACAATTTAACATTTGCAGGCTAAAACTGCACAAAATAACATAAAATCGCCCATATGCTAAAACTGCATATACACAAAATCTGCCGGATTCACTCCCGGTCCGTAATATCCGAAAATGATCACTATAAATATTCCAAGATAGATAAGTGCCCATCTTGCCGGAAGCTTTCTTGTCAGTATAAATTCACGTATATCCAGCTTCTTTCTCTCCTCCACCAGACTGATAAAGAAAAGAGCGATCGTTGATACGATAAGTATTCCCAGATCTGCCATATCCAGTCCGCAACCACCAAGATTTTCTATGATTGCGCCAAGGCCAAGCTGGCTTATATGGAAATCGCTTACTGATCTTACAAGCATCTTAAATGCTGTTGTGGCATTTGCCGCGATATCAAAATAATATCCGACCAGTATCAGTACAAATGTCCAAAGCACTGACACAACCGTGGCAAAAATACCTGTAGCTTTAAGCTTTGTTATCTCAAAGAACTTTCCTGCCGCCTTTTTATTTATCGGTGCAAAAAGCTCTGAGATCATGATGACTATACCATTCCACAGTCCGAAATACAGATATTTCATGTTTGCACCATGCCATACTCCGATCACTATGAATGTGATAACGCTCGCGATACAGCCCGGCAGTACCTTGCTGATATGCGCACCGAATTTAGGCTTGAGCCACTTTCCGAAGTTTAAAAATCTCTTTGATATAGACAGAGGATAAAATATGTAGTTTCTGCACCAGTCGCCCAGTGTCATATGCCAGCGATGCCAGTATTCCGTGAGTGAACGCGAATAATACGGATGGTTAAAGTTGATCGCCATATTTATGCCAAACATCTCAGCCACACCACGCACAATGTCTATTCCACCCGAGAAATCAGCATAGAGCTGGAGCGCATATACTATCGCTGCGAAAAATATATAAGTTCCCGAATAATCCATGGGCTTGTCCATGACAAAGTTTATGATATTTACGGCACGATCCGCAATTACGAGTTTTTTCATCACACCCCACAGAATGAGCAGTGCACCCTTTTGCAAATTTTTAAGCTTAAGGGAATGTCCCTCATATAGCTGTCCTGCCAGATCATCATATATTGCGATAGGTCCCTGTATGATCTGTGGAAAAAATGATACGAAAAGTGCCAGTTTAAGGAAATTTTTCTCCGGCTCTGTCTTTTCCCTGTATACATCCATCACATATCCCATTGACTGGAATGTGTAAAAAGAGATTCCTAAAGGCAGAAGCAGTCCAAGCTCACTTGCGTATGGGATGTATTTCAGGAAAGCAAGTATTCCGAAATTACAGAGCAGTGCAACAAGCATTACTGCAACACGTTTTTTCCTGCCCTTTTCCTTATAAGCCTTTCTCTGCGCCCTGTCCCAGTCTTCCTTGTGGCTTTTGACCACAGCGGTCTGATCTTTTAGCATCCTGTCAATCCATATCGTTGAACCGTATGTCGTGCATATGGTAAACAGTATAAAAAGCACATACCATTTACAGATGATAACGTAGTATACCATGCTTCCTGCCAAAAGCACATACCAACGGTATTTTTTCGGAAAGCAATAATATATGATAAGTAATCCTATTACAAATAGGCAGTATTTTAATGATATAAGTTCCAATTTTTCAAGCTCCTGTTTTACTTAGTTAATCAATAACTTATTTTCTGCCCGTCAAAAGACTGGCGTTGTGGTACGGCATATAAACCGACATCTCAAAATAATGATTGCCAAGCTTCATATCTGTATCCTTCGCGCATGCGTCTATGACTTCATCAGCTCTTTTTGCGCAGTTTTTCCACTGCGATGTTATCTTCACGGAATGTTCCTTCGGCAGTCTGTAGTTGTCACTCAGATATTGTCCCACAAACCGTGTAAACTTCTGGCTGCCCTTTACATTCAGGTGTTCTGAATTATAAAAATCATTTCTGCCTTCTATTCCTATGACTTCCTTATCGTTCTCGAAGCTTGCAAAATCATATCCGTAGGATTTTACCAGATCCTCGACCTCTGTCAGCACCTCAGGATTTTTTATCTCCTTTTCGTGAGGAAATCTTGCAAAAAGCACCTTTTCCACGCCACGGCTTTTACAATACTCTAACAGGTCTGTCAGATATCCCCGGCTTTTGTCGGTGAAATACAGTGTCTTTTTCTTGTCACTTGAACAGTCCGATGATTTTGCGACAGAAGCAAATCCTTTCATATAGGAAACATCCGAAAGCATCATTCCAAGTCTCGTTGTAAAACTTCCGGCACATTTTCCGATATTTTTCCAGTTGCTGTGATATAACTTAAGCGGATTGATAAAGTTATCCTGCTCCGCCTTTGGCACTACCTCGGCTATCGTATCCGCCTTATTGGCTTCATCATGGATATTGTCGATCCAGCTATGAAGCTGTACCGTCCTGTCATAATAGCTGTCCTTCTGCAAAAATCCGTTTACCTCAAAAACCACAAGCTTTGGATGCTGTCTGGTAAGTGACTCACGAAGCATTGATTTGTAAAGGCTTCCCGGCACTCCTGACACACCGAGTGAATACGAAGTATATCCGTAATCCTTCCACGCCGTTGTTGCGCTGTAATCAGCATACACCTCACTCGCTCCGATCATCATGACATCTATGCTGTTTTCAGGTTCCTTATAAAATCCCTCGATCGTTGCGATATTTACCGAGTCCGTCATCTTAAAAAACGTAGTTACAAACGATAATATCATTACAAATATCAATGAAAATGCAGCCGCACCGAGTATGTTTTTTCTGTACTTTTTTGCACCTGTGCCAATTTTTCGGTTATTTTTTCGGTCTGTCATCTTTCCAAGCTTCATAATTTTATCTCCGTTTCGTTTGCAGTGCGTGATATAACACTTTGTATAACACCCCTTCACGCCATATCCACACTGCCGTCTATTAATACAATTCATAACTGCTTTGCACATTATAGCCTATTATTTCCTCAAAAAACGGAACTTATAAAATTCTTAATACAATATTAAAGATTGCATATATTTGCAAACTAACTTGTTCTTGCTATATGTAGAATCACCAGATGATATTATATACAAAAAAGATTGAGACATCATCATCTTATAAATGATATCTCAATCTTACATACATCCATATTAAAGCCAATCTACATATCCGTTCTGTATTTTCTATACTATTACTGTACTTTTTCATTTTCTTCAAAGCCTCTTATATAGAACAGATTTTATTCATATTCCAATCCGATCATCGTAAGTCCGTGTGCCGGAGCTGTCGGCCCTGCTACTGATCTGTCTGCCGCGGCTATTATATCCTTCATGGACTCTGCCTGCATATCGCTTCCACCAATCTTTACAAGAGTTCCTGCTATTATACGCACCATATTGTACAAAAATCCGTTTCCGGTAACACGTATCGTTATGATGTAACCGTCTGCCTTTACAGTGCAGTCATATATCGTCCGCACAGTGGTCTGCGCTTGTGAATTTGCCGAACAAAAGCTGGCAAAATCATGCTCTCCGACAAGATACTGCGCAGCCTCATTCATCTTTGCCACATCAAGCGGATAATGATAAAAATACGTGTCCAGCCTGCGTGTCGGATTGCGGAACTTCGCGTTCAGTATCCTGTACTCATATGTCTTGCGGCTCTTTGAAAATCTCGGATGAAAATCCTCACTCACCTGACAGGAATCCACCACCACGATATCCTCCGGCAACTTCTGATTGAGCGCATAGGATATCTTCTCTGCTGGCATTCTCGTATCCGTATCAAACATGCAGACATTCCCAAGCGAATGTACCCCTGCATCGGTACGGCTCGCACCGGTTACCTTTATATCCTCTTTTAACAAACGGCTCAGATGCTCATTTAACACCTGTTCTATCGTGATGCCGTTCGGCTGTATCTGCCATCCGCAGTAATTCGTACCGTCATATGCCACGACCATTTTTACGCGCATATTTTGTCTCCTTTATCTAAAGATGAGTGTTCCCAGATTAAACGGCAGGAATATACGCAGCACGATAACTATAGCAAGGAATGCAAATATAAACAGATATGCCATTTTGTCATCTTTATTGTATACAAGAGGCTTCATCTTTGTCCTGCCCTCGCCTCCGTTGTAGCATCTTGCCTCCATAGCCATTGCCAGATCATCAGCACGTCTGAATGCCGATACGAAAAGCGGCACTAAAAGAGGAACCATGCTCTTTGCGCGCTTTATGATATTTCCATGCTCAAAATCCGCTCCACGAGCCATCTGAGCCTTCATGATCTTGTCTGTTTCCTCGATGAGTATAGGGATAAATCTGAGCGCTATCGACATCATCATGGCAATCGCATGAACAGGCACATGTATCATATTGAGCGGTGCCATTGACTTTTCCAGACCATCCGTAAGCTGGTTTGGTGTGGTAGTAAGTGTCATAAGCGATGTACCGATGATGAGCAGTACAAGGCGGATCATCATAGTTGCCGCATTTATAAGTCCTGTATCAGACACACACAGTATGCCATATTTCCAAAATATGTGGTCACCCTGTGTAAAAAATGCACTAAAGCATGCGGTAAACAGTAAAAGTATGATAATGGACTTGAGTCCCTTTACCATGAACTTAAACGGTACCTTAGAAATCTTTATGACAGCCGCGAGCGCAGCTATTATAAATAATACACCGACTATTCCCTTGTAAGAGAAGAGTGCGATTATGTATATCAGTGTTGCAAATAATTTTACTCTCGGGTCCAGTTTATGTATTGGCGATTTTGCCGGATAATACTGGCCTATGGTAATATCACGAATCATTTGTTATATTCCTTCCTGCAAATATTATTTCTGTCCAAGTGCCGCAAGTATGGAGTCTCTTGCCTCGGAAACCGTTGTGGCTGAAAGGTCCACCGGAATTTCTTTTTCTGCAAGGTCATGCATCAGGTAAGTTACCTGAGGTGCTGCAAGCCCTACTGCTTCAAGCTCCTTGTAATGTGAAAACACTTCCTTCGGAAGTCCGTCAAACATTACCTCTCCTGCGTTCATAACTATTATCCTGTCAACATACTCTGCGACATCCTCCATACTGTGTGACACGAGTATGATCGTGATGCCAAGATCCTTTTTCATCTGCGCAAGCAGTCCGAGTATTTCATCACGTCCTGCCGGATCAAGTCCTGCTGTCGGCTCATCAAGTATAAGCACGTCCGGATGCATTGCGAGTACGCCGGCTATAGCTACACGTCTCTTCTGTCCTCCTGACAGGTCAAATGGCGGCTGATAATACAGATCTTCAGGAAAATGCACATTCTGTAAAGCCTCATATGCACGAAGCTCTACTGTTTTGCGGTCCAGGCCCTGATTTTTAGGTCCGAAACACACATCCTCGAAATTGGTAGTCTCGAAAAGCTGATGTTCAGGATACTGGAACACCATGCCTACCTTGTGACGGAGCTTGCTAAGGTCATAATCCTCATCATATATATCCTGTCCATTGTAGTAAATGTGACCGGAAGTAGCCTTTAAAAGGCCGTTCATATGCTGGATCAATGTGGATTTGCCTGATCCCGTATGACCGATTATTCCGATGAACTGTCCGTCCTTTATCTCGAGATTTATATCCTTTAGTGCCTGCACTCTGTAGGCAGAGTCAGCACTGTAGCAATAGTTTACTTTATCTAAAATTATTGACATGTCTCTCCTCCTGCCTATCTTTGTTTAAGTGCAACTATGGCATTTACAAGTTCTTCCCTGGTAAGTATGCCTGCCGGTATATCGAGTCCGGCTTTTCTAAGCTCGTCCGCTACAAGTGTCACCTGCGGCACATCAAGTCTGTGTTCCTTAAGCTCATCCACCCTTGAGAATATCTCACGCGGAGTACCGTCCATGATGACCTTGCCTTTTTCCATGACATATACATGGTCAGCATCAACCACTTCCTCCATGTAGTGTGTGATAAGTAAAATGGTAACACCCTTCTTTTTGTTAAGCTCATGTGCTGTAGCGATCACTTCCTTACGTCCGTTTGGATCAAGCATGGCTGTCGGCTCGTCAAACACTATGCATTTTGGCTCCATAGCCACAACTCCGGCTATAGCAACACGCTGCTTTTGTCCACCTGAGAGCTTGTTTGGCGAGTGTGTCCTGTATTTTGTCATGCCTACAGCCTTAAGCGCATGGTCTACACGCTGCCAGATCTCATCCGTAGGTACTCCGATATTTTCCGGTCCAAATCCCACATCCTCCTCTACGATATTTGCGATGATCTGGTTGTCAGGATTCTGGAATACCATTCCTGCGCTGCGTCGCACCGGGATGACATTTTCTTCCTTTGAAACATCCATTCCGTCTACCCATATGGTACCGTCACTCGGTGCAAGCAGTGCATTGATATGCTTTGCCAGAGTAGATTTTCCTGATCCGTTATGTCCGAGGATCGCTATAAACTGTCCTTCTTTTATATCGAGATCGACATTGTCGAGTGCAGTCGTGATAGACTCCACATTGCCTTCCTCGTCCCTTCGTATAAACTCATGTACTAATTTGCTTGTTTTTATTATGCCCATTTTATCTTTCCTGAATATTTATAGTTGCGTGCCATGTTTCCTGTTAATATATTGTCTGTGCGTAACTGTTCAGTACCTTCACAGTTGCGAGCCGCAAGCGCATGAGAATCAGCTTCGCTGATGGGCGCTTGCTCCTACATAATATACTTTTTCTTACGAAATATGCGGTACCGCATATTTCTGTACTGAATAGTTAC
>CAVABC010000093.1:0-11391 GCA_963586665.1 Acutalibacteraceae bacterium | reverse complement strand
CTGTTAATGATGGGCGGTAGATTGTTTTCATACAACAACTTACCGCTCAAATCTTAAAGTAGCTCTGTGCAGTATCTATCGATCTATATCCAACCTTTAATGCATCGAGAACGCATCTCTCACATTCATCCTTTGTTACCTGATAAACACCATAACCAAGTATTGGCATTTTTACACCGTTGTTTAATGTAATATATTCCATTGTCTGTTCCTCCTTGTTGATTATGTTTTTGTATTATGCTATAATCCTAGCACCCGGTAGTTACTACCGTGCAAGAACTTTTTTAAATATTTTGTGTAAAATGAAATATTAAATTCTTGTTTCACCAACTAAATTCATGTTTGACGATTTTAGTCTTACACGATTTGTGATATGCTTATTTGGGTTAGTGGATTCCTCCAGCAAAGGAGGATTATGTATGTCTAAGAAAAAAGAATATGATCAAAAACACCTTACTACCAGTCAGCGTATTCACATCGAAAAGGGGTTGAACGACGGCTTATCTTTTGCTGCTATTGCCAGAAAGCTGAACAAACATCCCAGTACCATTGCAAAAGAAGTAAAAAAATACCGTACATTCCAGCCTCGTGTGGAGAATCCGAAAAAGTCTCTTCGATGTGCGCTTTTTAAGGAATGTACGATGCGCTTTCTTTGCGATGAAAAAGACTGTGTGAAAATGTGTAAGACCTGTTTCAATGTGAGACTTCAGGTTTCCAAATGCAGTTATCTATGCCCGGAATATCGTGAGCCACAATGCGACTCCATTTGCAAGGCTCCTTATGTCTGCAATCATTGTGCAAGACAACGAACCTGCAATAAAAACAAAGCCTATTACATCGCACAAAATGCTGATAAATCTTCCCGGGATCTGCTCGTATCATGCAGACAGGGGATTAATCAAAATGCTGCAGACATAGCTTTACTCGATGACCTTATCTCTCCATTACTTGCCCAGGGACAGTCATTAGCACATATTTATGCTTTTCATGGACATGAAATCCCATGTTCCAGAAAAACGCTCTACAACTATATAAACCAAGGTGTTTTTACTGCCAAAAACATCGATTTACGCCGCAAAGTACGTTACAAATGCAAACCCAGAAAAACTGGCACAAGAATCAGTTTAGCTGCGAAAGAATTTCGTATAGGACGCACCTATGAAGACTTTCAAAAGTTTATCCAATCGAATCCTGACATTCCGGTCGTTGAACTCGATACCGTGGAAGGTGGTCGTGACAACAGTACCCAGGCTTTTTTAACTATCTTTTTCCGAAACTGTTCTCTCATGCTTATTTTTGTATTGCCGGAGAAATCACAGGATCAAGTCATAAAGGTTTTCGATTATTTATCTGAAAAACTTGGTATTAAGGTTTTTAGGGAACTGTTTCCCGTAATCCTAACCGATAATGGCGTGGAATTTCAGTTTCCAGAACGATTGGAATGTGATAAAAATGGAGAACTCCGCACGAAAATTTTTTACTGCAATCCAAACTCTTCCTGGCAGAAAGGTCGTATTGAAAAGAATCATGAATACATCCGGTATGTGATCCCCAAAGGGCAAAGTCTTGATAATTATACACAGAAAGACGCCCATGTATTGATGAATCACATCAATAGTGAAGCAAGAGACAGCCTGAACGGCTGCACTCCATTCAGACTGTCTAAAATGCTTTTGAATAACAGGTTGCATAGACTTTTATCTCTCCAGGAAATACCTGCTGACCAAGTCACTTTGAAACCTTCGTTACTCAAGAAATAGAATTATAACCAAGACGGAATCCACTGCCGAATTTAATCCTACAAAAATTTGGCATGTGGAATTTAGTCTTGCACACTTGTCCAGATGCCTTTTTGTCATGCTTGCACACATGAAAAACAGACATCTACAAGACCATTATATCTCTATTTTCAATACCCGTAAACCAAAACAAAGTGAATTAAGTCTTATAAAAAAAGGATTTGTTTAAATCAAGAATTCACTTTGAAATTTAACCTTTTAAATATTTTGGCAAAATTTTTGTTGTCTTACACGATTTGTGATATGCTAAGGCAACCTTGGAGGATTTATAATGTATACCATGAAAGAAGCCTGTAAATTAACCGATATGTCATACGAAAACCTCAAATTCTACTGTAACGAAGGACTTGTTCCCAATGTCAAAAGGGATAAACGCAATTATCGTGTGTTCGATGAGCATGATATAAAATGGATTCAGAGCTTAAACTGTCTCAAAAACTGTGGAATGAGCATTGCTGAAATGAAGGAATATCTCGCACTCTGCCTCAAAGGAGAAAGTTCCATTCCTGAGCGCAAAGTTATCCTTGATAACAAAAAAGAAGCCCTGCTTGAGTCTATAGACAAGCTGCACAAGGCAGTTGAATATATAGACTGGAAGCAGAACTTCTATGATGAGGTTTTATCCGGTAAGACAAAGTATTATAGTAATCTTATACCGGAGCTGCATGGGGAGGATTAGGGGATTAGAACATTAATATTTCCTTTTCCTACTCATGCCGGATTTTCTCACAATATTTATTTCATGGAATATCCTGCTTCGTCTCTCCTTGCTGAAAATCAGCCGGAAAATCCGATACGCCCAGTAAAACGGTAACAGCCAGTGATGTCTTTTTAATGCTGGATAATTATCATAATGCTCTTTTCCCGGAAACAGTCGTTTCAGTACATAAGCGGTCTTTGAAATACTTCCATCTTTTTTCCGGCATCGGCTCATATTGTTTATTACTCTACGCTCTGTTGTGCCATATGCACCGGAAGTCATATAGTAACAGAGCAGCTTTTTCTCTTCCGTCGAAAATGTATAACGAAATCTCTCTGTTCCTTGTTATACAAGAGTATCGTTCATTTGAAACACTTTCTTACAAAGAGACCTGTTTTCTTTTTCAAAATCAGCAATACCAAGAATTTCACACTGCTTTTCAATATAACGAAAATCAAGGGTATCTTCCAACCGTTTCAGGTACACATACTGATCCAACAGAGATCTAATCCCTGTACCGCTTCCATCAAAATGCTTGAAAGTATGCGTCATAATATATACATAAAAATCTTCATTCGAAAAATGATACTCCCATCCACTCGCTCCGGAAATCAGACGGTTTTTAACGCTATCATAATAGTTTACCCACTCTTTGTTATGACCCGCTCCGTAAAGAGAAGTATGCATTTCAAAATTATAGACCGGTTTCTTTTCATAAACATCATGATTGCCCTTGCCAAAGGCTTCTACCTCATAGCCACGGCTTACCATGTAATCACGTATCTGTTTCGCATAGGCTTTATCAAACAAAATATCATTATCCGACATCTGCCTCATACCGATGGACGGATAAAATTCCTTTAATATCACGCCCTTTAGTGGCATATGCCAGATTCCATGCTCATCCATATAAGAAAAAATCTCTGCCCGTTCCTGATCAAATAATATGACTTTTCGAATTGCTTTGGCAATGCTCTGTTCCCATGCCAGAATAAGCTTTATCCCTGCATTTTTCAGTACAGTTCCTGTCAATGCGTCCACAAAATGAGCCTTACTGAATTGATAAAGTACCTGCATTTTGTCCGCGTCATATACTTTCTGAAATATCTTGATATAAGCCTTGGAGGGCATTTTTTCATTAACACCACATCCCAGCAGATAAATCAGATCGCACATCATATCTGAAAGATCAGCGTTTCTAATCTCTTTTTCCATCTTTTTCTCCTCGTATTTACTCTGTATTGATCTCCATCTGCACCATTTTCTCTTCAAAATGAAGCTGTTTACTGCAGATCTCCAGCGCAGGCAATCTATGAGAAACCAATAATACAGTCTTATCCGTAAGCTGTTTTAAATTGTCAAGCAATCTCTTTTCCGTCTGCTGATCCAGCGCACTGGTGGATTCATCCAATATCAGTACCGAACGATCTGCATACAGTGCCCTTGCAATAGCAATCCGCTGCATCTGACCTTCAGAAAGTCCTGTTCCTTTCTCACCAAGTATCGTGTCAAGCTGCATCGGCAGATCATAAACAAAATCTGCACAGGCAAGCTGAACCGCCATCTTTAGTTTCTCATCATCCATCATCCGCTTTTTTCCAAAAGTGATCACATCACGTATGCTCCCACTCATCAGGAAGTTTCCCTGCGGTACGTAAGCAAATAGTCTCTTCATATTTTCTATTGCAATACTTGTACCATCATTTAAAATCACCTTTATAGTTCCTGTCTGCGGTCGGTAAATTCCCATCAAAAGCTTTAACATGGTCGATTTGCCACAGCCTGAAGTTCCGGTGACTGCAATATAATCACCCTTCTCTATGGAAAAGGAAACATCCCGCAGCATTGGACTGTCTATATCTGTTTTCCCCTGATAACTAAAAGAAACTCTACTGAAAATAATCTCCCGGAGCTGCTCCTCATATAACTTCTGAACCTCATCCGCACTGTAAAATACCGACTCATCTACATCTTTATACTGCTCTACTTCCATCAGCCGTTCGGCACTGGCAATCGTGGTGTAATACCTGGGCACATATCCCCCAAGACTGGCAAGAGGTGACTGGAGCTGCCCGATCAACTGGATCATGGCAGTCAGAGTACCCAAGGTCACACTTCCATGAATAATACCATAGCCACAGAACCCAATTCCCAGAAGATACATTCCATTGATGGCAAGACTGAACCCACTATTACAAATATTGGAGATCCACGCTTTCCTCATCCGGGAGTTTTTATGTGCCTCCATGGTATTTGCCGCCTGTTCCACTGCTATATTTTCTACTCCGAATACCCGCACAACAAGCATACTGCTGATCCGCTCCTTCAGATACATTCTGACTTTCCCGTCCTTTTCCTGCACATCCTTATGAAATTTCTTGAGCGGTCTTCTAAGCACAACAGTAATGATCAAAAAAAGTATTCCACCGGGAATCATTATAATCGCAAGTTCCGGCTGTAAATAAAGAATAAGTACAAGAGAACCAACCAACCGGATCATCATCCCAAAAAATCCTGGTAAAATGTCAGTCATACCATCCGCACAAATAACCGTATCCGATGTAAGGCGATTCATCCACTCCTCGGAATGCTTAGAACTAACGTTTCCATAATCCTTTATCAAAAGAGCCCAAAACAGCTTCTCTTTCAAGGTATTCTCTATGCTGCTTCTGGTATATTCCGAAATCTGTCTCGTAATGATACGGATCATAAGCTGTCCTAATACCAACATTCCAAAGCCGATCATTCCTATTACAAAGCCATGTCCGTCTTTTGCTACTGCCCGGTCAACCATCTGCTTCATTACAAGCGCGTAACAGATAGCAAGTCCACTCACGATAATTTCAAGCACCGTCAACAACACAACAAATGCACGGTATTTCTTTGTCATTTTTCTAAGCCATGTAAGTGCACTTTTTTCTTTCACTGTTGTCCTCCGAGCCTTCTTATCTTTATTTTCAATAGTTTCCACCATCTTCTGACCGGATACAGCATATACCAGACTTTAGCATAGAGCATACATATTCTTTCATCTGCCGCATATTCCTTTCCATCACGCACAAAGGACGTCATCACGCCAAGCACATCCTGATCAGTTATCCCATATTCCTTGTTCAGACAATTATCTCCAAGAAAAACATACCCATCCGGCAATACTTTGATGATGCGGTGCAACACATACGCTCCATCCGCACGCTTATAAAGTGCCACATCATATTTCCTACACCTGTTCTGTCTCTTTGTTATCGTAAAAAGATCTTTCTGCTGTCTGAGTAATGGAAGCATACTGACTCCCTTACAGGTATAGGTGATCGTGCCTTTTCTGTCTAATTCCTGTTCAAATGTAGATTGTATCATATCTATCCAATATCTCCTGTGCAGTCCTATTCCTCAACTGCCCCAATGCCACGCAGCTTTGAAAGTATATCTCCTACGTCCTTTGTGATCTGCTCTTTTGGTGCATCATACTTTGTAAGCATCTTCTCGATGATCTCTTCCTCTGTCACTTCATCTTTCAAACACTCCACAATAAAGCCTGCGGTCTTATTACTTCTTATCATGCCACTAAATGACACTCCTCCTGCCGGAACGGTAATGTGTTCCTCTGCTCCCTCGTGTGTGATAAATCCATCTTTTAATCTCATCTTTTTTCTCCTTAATGTCTGATTTTAATCTGATTTCATCCCATTGTATGCCACTTCTACGGCTTCCTTACTGATGTTACAGTAAAGCTCATAGAAATTCATTGTATCTTTTAGCTGATCTAAAACCTGCATTGTAGCCGTCAATGCTTTCGTATCCATCGGACGATAGCACTGCTGCATAAGCATAGGATACGCTTCATGTGCTGTAATCTCCCGGATCACATTCTCTCTGCCTCTTCTTAAAATACATATGCCAGCCAGCGGTGCATAAGTGTTGGTGCTTAATCGGTGTTTTCCATCCCAGGGTGTTCCATATGCATACACCCCATCCTGTGTGATCCTGATCAACGGCTTATCATCATTGATCATAACCGCCCTGTCACCGAAATACTCTCTCCAAAGTCTCGTATGAGTGGATTTTCCCGTGCCGCTTTTTGCTGTAAAAAGATAAGCCTTCCCATCTACAGCAATCACCGAGCCATGAAACAACAGGGTATCCTGCATTGGCATCCACTCAGCAATCTTGCGATATACGGCAAGAGTTTCCAGATATGCATCCGAATATGCTGTCATCTTATGATTATTTAAAACAGCCTCCCTGTCGGAACGTATTCTCTCATATGCAATATTCTCCGAAGTAATCTGTATACTCAGATCTGCAAAGGTATCCGGAATGATATACTCCTTACAATATTCTCTTATCACATCATAAAGCGGCTTTATGCAGATTTTTTTATCTGCCAACTGTATCATGAATGATTTTTGTTCTGTCAAATTTGCCCCCTTTCGTTGAAAGCCAGTAATATGAGCAAAAGGCGGGGGTCCCCGCCTTTCGCATCTTTTCCTTTAGTCTGCCGGAACAAATGGAAGCTCTATCGTATCCGAACTTTTCTTGTTGGAATCTGTTTCGTCTGATCCACCATCTTTCTGATTTTCCGGTTTTTTGTTGTTATCCGTTGTCTGATCTGACCTTGTACCGGAATTTCTGCCATTGCCATCATTGCGCTGATCACTGTCCGTATTATCTGCCTGATCCTTTGAATCAGTCCTTACATCCGTACCGCTATCACTCTGTGTGGTGGATGTATCATTTTCTAACTGTGAATTATCTGCATCTATCGGCATAACCGGAAGCTCGCTGTCACTTTCATTACTCTCTGTCGTTTGACCAGATACAGTCTGACTGCTACTCTTCTTTGAACCCGGATGGCTTACCGCAACCGCCATTCCAATAGCGATTGCAACAATGACAATTCCTATTCCTGATACGATCATTATTTTTCTATTCATCATCTTCATCAATTTTATGAGAACGGCACAAATGGTGTCTCTGGAACATTACTTGCTGTGATAATATCCTCTGTCTCAAATTTCACAATTTCCATTTCAGGTGTCTCATATCTTTCTTTCATCTTCTTTACTCCTTTCATTTATTTAATATAATTTATTGTTTCGGACATTTTACTATATTATCAGCAGTAAATCTCCGTCACATAACAAATTTAATTGGATCGGCATACAGACTTTGCGTTATATGCATAAACGCTGAATGCTTTTACCAGTGTCACCAGATCATCCTCATAAGTCCCTTCCTCAGCATGTAATACCTGGTAGCAGTACATCATCGCACAATACTCTCCGCTCAATGTGTTTGTGCCATCGGTTACGGTAAACGTTTTTGAATTTTCCAACTCATTTGCCCTGATATTTTCCAGCGGCAGGATATAATACTGACCTCGTTTTACCGGTGTGATCTTTTTCCCGTCAACTAAAAATGTCAACTTTGACACATCAATTCCTTCCTTCGGTTCATAGAAGATATTCAATGTGGTTTCTGATTTCAATACCATACTAAGTCCGGCAAATCGTCCAAGCACATCGTCTTCAGCCTTTTTAGCAACAAAATCATCAATATAATCTGAATCCATACCGGATATGTCATTGGAAGGATTTATCTCCTTATTTGCCAGATCATCCACCGCCACTTTGAAATACTTCTGCGAACATGCACCATAATCCAACATAGCTATAACAAAAGGAATTGCTTCTACATACAATGAACCATTCTCAATTATGTATTGCGCATAGTCTCTGACCGTATAGGTATATTCTTTGCCGCCGTTTCCATTTCCATCAAACATCTGTGCTTTGATATCCTGTGTCATCTCACCGGATGCCACCTCACATGAAAATCTGTAATAGGTTGTCCCTTCTTTGATCGTGGTGTTCGTCTGTGCTTCGGAAACCGGAACTTTTGTAACAGTTCCATTTGGAAGGGTAAACTGCATATATGCATCCTCATCTGCAATAATCTTATCTGACAATTCCATATAGAAATTGACACCAATATTTCCGGTAAGACTTAATGAATAACCGACAAGCTTTGCACCGATACCGTCAATGATCGCACCACATGCATCACATTTTCCATCATTGTTCGCATCCGGATGTTCGCCATAGGTATTCTTTTCTGTATTAGAATATTCATAAAATACCGCATCGCCCGGTTTGCCCTCACATCCGTTGTAAGTAGCATTCTTGTAAACTTTAGCTCCACCTAAAGTCGGATAAGTGTCTGTTCCGATGGTCTGTCCCCAGATGGAGCCATCGTAAGTCACAGTGGCATCACCTTCTCCGGTTGAGCAGCCCTGTGACAGGAGATACGCAATTTCACCGCTTGCGAATTGTGCGGCGGTTTTGCCGCCATTTTCATCTTCTGTGTCTGCGAGGTAATAGCAATTTGTAATTGGACCAAAATTGTATCCACATATACCGCCTATATCAGCACTTGATCCAGTAGCAGTAACAGTTCCTATGTTATAACAGTTTGAAATTGGTTCAATACTACAGCCACACACACCACCCACAGAAGCTACTGAGCCGGTAGCAGTAACAGTTCCTGTGTTATAACAGTTTGTGATTGTGCCGCCATTGTATCCACATATACCGCCTATAGCAGCATTTGACGCAATAGCGGTAAGATTCCCTGCATTATAACAGTTTGTGATTGTGCCGTCATTGCGTCCACACACACCGCCTACAAAATCATCCCCCTTGAAACAGGAATCAACAACTCCAACATTTTTTATGTTGCCATCGGCATTTGAACTTCCGAATAATCCAATACGTGTTGAATTATCATTAAAGTATAAACCACTTACGGTTTTATTATTTCCGTCAAACGTTCCTGAATACTGTGTTATATGATCTTCCGTACAATCTGCAATCGGTGTCCAGCTTATAAAATCACTTCCGTTGGAAACGTTGCCCTCTGTATCGTATTGTAAAGAATCAAGAAGATTTTCATTTGCTGTGATGTCTTTCATCAAAATTGCATTGGCTGATGTGTTTTGTTCAACTCCATCAAGAGTGCCGTTTACAAGTCCTGCGAACCAGAAAAGCTGACCTGCATTGCTGATCTCGTAAACCGCATCCTCGCTACCGTCCCCATCAATATCATACTTGTCTTTGGTAAGATCTGCCTGCTGGTAAACATCACACGATGCACAGAAACCATTCTCGCCAATGCTATGTGCTTCTGTTTCTTTAGTCACATATCCTATCGGACAGTCCTTGCATGCCACATTTTTTATATGTTCATTGTCATCTTTCCAAGTGTATGTAACATCACCATTTGTGTTATGTGTATGCTCTACTCCATCCACCAAGAGACTCGCACCATCTTCCAAAGTGAGTTTCTCCGGATTAGTAATACTCGCACCACTCTCAAATTCAATGCTTTCTCCCTTTGCAATCGTTAAATCTTCTTTTACATTCTCTGATAATGCAGTACTTCCACCTGTTTCCTCTGCTTTTACCATTCCTGTCTTTGGCACATCAACAGTTGATATAATCATCAATGCTGCGAGAGCCAATGCTATTTTTCTCTTAATTTTAGTTCCTTTCATAAACTTCTCCTTTCTGTGAGCAACTATCATCTATCTAAAATAATTTCTGTATTTCGTCCTATCATAAGCTTATAACAGACCAATCTCCCTTCCCCGGCTGACTGCCTGATGTCTGTTCTGTACTTCAAGCTTTCGGAAGATATTGTTTGAGTGAAACTTCACAGTTCCTGTCTTTTTGCCGAGCCTGTCTGCGATCTCATCATTGCCTAGCCCCTGCGCCATCAGAGACAATACTTTTTGTTCCATATTGGTCAGATGTTCATAATAGTCTTCCGGTGATTTCAGATAATCCGGGAAATGACCTCCAGCCTCGGCAGCCAGTTCCATTACCTGTTCTGTAAAGTCATCCGTTCCATTTTCTTTCTGATAGATCTTTAAAATCTGTACTATGCAGTTTCCCTCATCTGCCAGCAGACGGATGTATTTATACTTTTTCGCCAGCTCGAGAGCTTTTTTCATCTCCTCCAAGGAGTGTTTCTCGTCCTTTGCCTTGTAATAAACAATAGCTGAAAGCATATAACACTCGCACAGATCCATATGACGTTTTCCCGGTATTAACAGGGTAATGAGCTGTTTTACCAGCACATGTGCAGCCATGTATTTCCCGGTCTGTATATAACAGCGCAGCTTAATGAGGTAAGCATACATGTCCATCATGTAAATATCTTTGTTCTCATCAGGGGCGGTCTTTTCAAGCCACTCCTCAACCTCATCCTGTCTGCCATCATAACATGCTGCAAGACATTCCAGCGCATCTAAGCTGCTCGTCAGCTCCTCCCAGCCGGTTTTTACGATCCTTTCCCTGATCTTTTCCGCAAGCGGCTTCGCTGCCTTTGTCTGACCGTTTACCAGAAGTATACGCATCTGCAGCGCAAGTGCCACGAAAAGACATCGCATATCCTCTTCCTTTTCCATGAGTGGGATCGTGCCTGTTACAAGGATCAGTGCCTGAAAACATTCATTATTCTGGTACTGCCACTCGGCAAGGGCAATCTCATACACACCATTGCCGCCGCTTCCATACAGCTTATGGACTGTTTCGGAAATCGTGTCCTTGTATCGCAAAAGGTATGGTCCAAATCTCGTAAAATCCCTAAAGCCATTTAGCAGGCTCGGGCGGCATGCAGACAGTACAAGGCTTCGCACCGGTACTGCTCCCATTTTTACGAGAGAATATACTATCCTAAGGAACATAATATCATCCACATATGGCATGACCAGTTCTGTTGTGATGCGGTAAAAATCCCTGTTTTCGAGGTTTTCTGCCTTAAAGTGTCTTGGTGTCTCTCCTGTTATGAAGTGACTTTTGTCAAGAGTTAATTTCAAGAAATTTTTCTTAA
>CAVABC010000092.1:0-11583 GCA_963586665.1 Acutalibacteraceae bacterium | reverse complement strand
GTATATTCCGGGATTACCGGTTTATATATAAATCCTATAAGCGCGCATAGGAAAATATCAATGGAAGGAGATAGTTGATTTATGGATTCAACATTTACATGTATAAGTAGTGAGGAACTACTTGTTGTAGAAGGCGGAAAAATTAAAGCTGAAGACGTATGCTATTGGGTAGGAGCTGGTGTAGGTTTTGGCTTTTCTTGTATAAAGATTCTGCTAGGATATTAATAGTATATTTTCTAAGGAGAGATAATAATATGGAAAAATTCACTAGTTTATCAAATATAGAACTTATGTATATTGATGGTGGATTTAATGCCAAAGGAGTTTGGCATAAGTTTACCAAAAAAATCAAATCCTGCTGGGATAGTTTTTATCAGGGATTTTCTGACTATAATTTTTATTAAAAAGTGTATAATAAAAGTATGGCAATTTTTTGCCATACTTTTATGCATAGGAAAATGATATGAAAATAGAAAACATTAAATGGTATGTTGGCTGGATAATCTTTCCTGTATGGTACTTGATAGGGAAAAAATATATCCTATTGCCTTTTATACAATTAGTATTTGAAGCAATGAGCTATTCGGATGCTTATCTGATAGCAAATTATTTATGGAATTTTATAGCTATAGTTATTTTGTTCAGCCTTTATGGAACAGAAATCTTAAGAGATATAAAAGAGATAAGACAATATGATATCAAATCAATAGCTTCGGGATATATCAAATCATTTGCATTAATAGTATTGTTTACAATATTAGGTGGGATTATTCAGTTTATTGTGTCATCCGGAAATAACGAGCTAAGTATAAATGAAATGACACTCAGAATGACGATGAGAGAACATTATTGGGCTATTATGATACTTTCTGCGTTTATAGGTCCTATATTGGAAGAATTGATTTTTAGATGGTTTATATTCAACTCTATCAGTAAAAGTGTAATAATTAAAGTGATTGTATCGTCAGTGCTATTTGGATTAATGCATTTTATACCATCGATAGGGGCAATAAGTTTAAATGAGCTTTGTCTGCAATCAATACAATATGTATTAGCTGGAATTGCGTTTTGTCTGGTTTATATAAAAAGAGGAAATGTTGTTTTTGGTATATCCGCTCATATGAGTATCAATCTGATACATAATTTAATGTATTTGGTTAATCAATGAAAGCCATATCTTAAAAGCTTGTTGGTGATGGAGTTGTGACAGATATAAAACAACAAATATGTTGAAAATGTCTTTCCACTTTGGAACAAAATAATAATTTTTTAGATTTTGTATAGAAAAAGGCAAGAGTGCCGGACGGAAATTGCAAGATACCGCGGGAGGGGGATTGTTTATTGCGCTTGTACTCTTTGTAGGTATTCCTATTCCCGGAACAGGTGCGTGGACTGGAATACTTGCAGCCAGTATATTGAGAATGGATTTCAAGAAGAGCATTATGGCATGTTTATGCGGTATAATGCTTGCTGGTGTCATTATGGCAATATCTAGTATGGGAGTCTTAAATCTATTGAGTATGTAATAAAGCGTTATATGGAAAATCCGCTATACATGACTTGGTATAGCGGATTTTTCTATTGAGTAGATTTATTTATCAGTAACCACAACCTTACAATCCTTCTTGAAACATGCAATTCCATACTTAATAAAGTTACGCATACCATCCTGTCTGAGCTTATCCACATATGATTTTTCTTCAATCTGCTGTAGTGCTTTGTTGCAGGCAGTATCCATATCGCCACTTTCGGCATATTTAAGCTCTATAACGATTCCGGTTCGGTTGTTTGGAACTTCAACCAGGATATCACTGTAGCCTGTTCCTGACTCAGCATTTGACTTTATGAGCCAGCTTGCTTTGTAACCAAGCAGACCAAGCAGGATACCGTGATAGAAATTTTCCTTTTTTTCTTTTGAAACAGCAGTATCTCTGATGCTTATCGTATTCCAAAGGTAATCACCGAAAAGCTGCTCGATTTTTTCTGTGTTTTTCTCCACAAATGCATTGCAGAATTCTTCGAGTGTTTGTCCGTCATTTGCGGTTGTATCGCTGAACCATTCCCGGATCTTTTTAATAAAAAGATTTCTAATCTCTTTGTTTGGGATGGATAAACGCACTTTTCCATCTTCAGTTACGCCCTGTTTGGTCAGATAACCGGTGGTAAAGAGCACACTCCACAAATTTGCGATGCTTTTGTCTATTTCATCGTAAGTCAGCTCCTGTGATAGCTCTTTTTCAATGCATTCGCCTGCTATCAGGCGTTCAATCTCATTTTTGGTCTGGACATCAGCTTTGTCGATAAAGCTTCTGACCAAAGAATTTCCGCTCGAATTTGACCAGTAATCCTGTGGCTTTGCAGTAGCATCAAAATTAAGCTGATCTACATAATTTATTACATCCCACGGACAGTATATGTCGGCATTGCCAAAATGATAACCGTCATACCATTCCTTTGCTTCTGTAAAATGCGACTCCAGATTGTATGCAGACAGAAGCTCTTTTACCTCTTTATCGGTAAAACCAAATTGCTCATCAAATCGGGAATCCATGATAGAGAGTACCTTAAAATTATTCAGTCCTGTAAAAATACTTTCTTTAGATATTCGCAGGCAACCGGTTAAAATAGCAAATTGCAGGGAATCGTTTGTCTTTAGTGCCTGACCAAACAGACCTCTGATAAGAGAGACCATTTCAGTGTAGTAGCCATTCTGGTATGCCTTATCGAGAGGAACATCATATTCATCTATGATGATGACAACTTTTTGCCCATAATGCTTATATAGAAGTTGTGAAAGCAGCTTTAATGAGGCTGTAAAGGTGTCTTTATCAAAAATAAATTTTCCGTTTTCGATGCGAAGAAGTCCTTTAAATTGTTCGCGCTCGAAGAATGTAAGTTTATCGCTGTCAGCCAAAAAAGATACTCTGCAGATTTCGTTTCCAATAATACGTGAAAATACCTGAAATGCTTCATCATATGACAAACCTTCGACATCTTTAAGGGACATATATATTACAGGATATTTACCCATATGTGCATCACAAAGTTCCTTATTATGGGAAATATATAAGCCGTCGAACAATGTTTTGTCTGTGCCAATCTCGAAAAAATATCGCATCATGCTCATGTTTAGAGTCTTGCCAAAACGCCTTGGGCGGGTGAAAAGAGTTACCTTAGCCCAATTCTGCAACAATTGTTCAATTAGCTTGGTCTTGTCTATATAGTAAAAATTAAATTTTCGTATATCTTCAAAATTTTCAATCCCAACAGGCAATTTTAGGGTATTTTCCATATGAGCCTCCCAATAAAACTTTATTTGATGTGATCACAAATAGTATATCCGATTTTGTGTGGGATTGCAATTTTGTATCACATCACTCTTGAAAACCAACCGGGAAATGACTAATATTGAGATATACATAAAGTAAAACTTTGAAAAGTACATTTGGAATTTTAAACCGGAGGAGAAGTTAAAATATGGATAAAAGGGATCTGATAAAAAGTGCCGCCAAAAGCATTTTATTGCCATTTGGTCTGGTAATATTATTCATCGTATACAGGACACTGGTCTTTTCTGTGATAATGAACTGCATACCGATCATGCAGGAGCACTATATTATCGCGGAAATGATAAGAAATTGCATTGATATAGTGACAGTTGTGGTATTGATGCTCATTTTTAAGGTAAAGACGGGCAGAGGTGGTGTAAAAGGATACCTGAAAGGTGTCGGAATTTACGGATTGCCGATGCTGGTGTTTACTATTTTTGAGATTGGAAATTCTATGTTTTGGATATTCGGTGGACATGCAGGACTGTATGGAAACGGATTGACAGGATATATTGTAGTAAACTTGATTTTATACATAACGGTTGGCGTTGAGGAAGAATTGATGTTTCGACCGGTTGTGATGGAGTGTGTGCTCAGGAAAAATAGCAGTAAAATAGTATTTGCCTGTGCGTATTCGGGCTTGCTGTTTGGATTGGCACATATCACGAACTTTATGTTTGATGCGGATATGACTATGTTTAATAAATGGTGTACGATGATTATGGCATGTGTCATTGGCTTTACTCTGGCGGTCATTTACCTTAAGACTAAAAGTATTGGTGCCGTTGTTACGCTGCATTTTCTATGGGATTTTGCGGATTTTATGAATCATATGATGATCGTGGAGCGTTACAGATATGGTGGTTCGTACAATGCGCTGGCATTGCAGATTCCGGTTCTGCTGGTGATGCTGGCCGTTGCGGTTTTTGTGCTGTGCAGGAGCAGGGCAGAGGAAATGTGTTTGTAAATTGAGTAAGCATAGTAGCGTATATTGATTTTAATTACAATGACTTGTATAATCAAGGCTGGTGCGGCAAAGGATATGTGACTTAATTTTGACTGCACAGACAGGTAAGGATATGGAGGAATTTCATGCTTACAATTATTTATGGTGATACAAAGGACAGCATTTATAATACTAATGTATATTTTAAAAATACATATGATGCAGAATGGATAGAATCGGATCTGGCTAAAAAGATGATAAAAGATGTGGATGACTCGGATGTATTAGGTGGAGAATGCATACAAAGTCCTGTTTTGGGGCAGATTCCACCGGAAAGGCTTTCTGGCGGGGTAAAGACATTACTTTTAATGCTTAATAAACCGGATAAGATATTCAATGCATCCACCTGTGGAGATAACTGTGCAAAATGGATACTTGAAATTGCAAAAATGCAAGATATAACGATAAATCTTCGCCATATGATGAATTTTGGTATTGAGAATAGGTTTGATATCAAAGTGCAAAACGGTGGAGAGATTGTTCACAGCATGAAAGAGCTTATTCCTATTGCGAATAGATATCTTAATGAGATGAAGGTGGAGTAGAATATGAAGGGTGCTCATAGAGTTATAGTTGAAACTTCAAAGATCAAATATGATTTTATAATTAAAAGAAATATAACCATACTTACAGGGGATAGTGGTTCAGGTAAGACTCTGCTTATAGACTATATACGGGAATACAGGAGATATGGGGCAGATAGTGGAGTGAGTGTTTCGTGTGATCGTGATTGCCGAACTTTGGATGATGAGAATTGGGAGAGACAGCTACAGGAAATATCAGACAGCATAATTTTTATTGACGAAGGGAATCGGTTTTTATTGTCCAGACGATTTGCAGAACTGGTCAAAGCATCAGATAATTATTTTGTATTGGCAACTCGTGAGAAACTTCCGGCTATTCCGTACAGTATAAATGAAATATATGGATTTAGAAAATCCGGAAAATATGCAGCGACAAAGCAGAAATATAACGAAATATACCATCTGTATGGGGAATTTTCAACGGAACATGATATAGATCCTGAATTGGTGATCACGGAGGATTCAAATTCAGGGTATGAATTTTATACTGAGCTTTCAAAACAGAAGTCTATAAATTGTATTTCTGCAAATGGAAAGTCTAACATCATTAAGAAAATACAGGAAAACCAAGGCAATAGTGAAAATATATTAGTAATTGCGGATGGGGCTGCTTTGGGGTCGGAAATAAAAGATATAAGTGATTATCTGAAAATAGAAAAGGGTGTTGTGCTTTATGCACCTGAGTCATTTGAATGGATGTTGTTATCTTTAAAAATTATACCAAACGTTAATGTGACGTCAATTCTTGAACATCCTGAGGATTACATTGAGAGCAGGGAATATATAAGCTGGGAAAGGTTTTTTACACATTTACTTACAGAGAAAACTAAAGATAATAAAATATGGATGTATTCTAAGAAAAAACTTGGAACACCATACATGTCGGCAAAAGTGATTGCTTCTGCCAAAAAGTTCATGAAATATATTAATTGGGATGTAAAATAGAGTTAAATGTATTATATAGTCGGGCAGAAATATTCTGTCCGGCTTTTTGTATGCCATTATTTACCCATTGACAAATCTCTATGACAAGAATATAATGCATTATGACAAGTAAAGTTGTCAAACGGACAAATATTGTTGTCACACGGAGGCACTATATGATACTGAAGAATCGTTTAAAGGAACGCAGGGCCGCGCTGAATGTCAATCAACAGGAGATGGGCCGACTGTGTGGTGTGTCGAGACAGACGATCAGCCTTATAGAGAGAGGCGATTATTCACCATCGGTTACCCTGGCACTGACGATAGCGAAGGTATGCGGTGTTACAGTTGAAGATGTATTTTATTTGCAGGAGGAAGATGAAGATGGAGAGAAATGATATTAAAGAAGCGAATCGCAAGGCAATGCCGAAATTCCTGCTTTTCACACTTTTGGGAGCATTAGTTGGCGGAGTGATAGGTTTTTTATCCGCGAAATATGGTATTGACCGGCTTGCTGATGGGATGAAAGCTGCAGGAGCATTTTTTGGAATATATGTATCGAGCTGGATACTGCTTGCGATAGCGGTTATCATGCCGATAGCGGTCATACCTGTTTACAAGAATGTAAAGAATCTGCTGGCTGAGTGGGATGGTGAGGATGAAGAGGTCTGCGACATTGCAGAGCAGAAGATCAACATAATGCTTTTGATAACCAGCATTGCGATGATCTGTAATTTTTTCCTTATTGCAGCAACGTATTCAGGAGGACTTGCAATGTATGAAAGTGGTGAAAAGGCACGTATGCTTGCGCTGGGAGTAGTTGCATTTCTGATAATACTGGCTGAGTGTATAATCATTCAACAAAAGGCTGTTGATATCACAAAGATAATGTACCCTGAGAAAACTGCTTCGGTATATGATGTGAAATTTCAGAAGAAATGGGTAGAAAGCTGTGATGAGGCAGAAAAGATCATGATAGGCAAATGTGCATTTGAAGCATACAAGGTGACCAATAAAACATGCATTATACTTGCTGTTTTGCTTGCTATTGGAGCTTTTACTTTTGACATAGGATTTTTGCCATCATTTGTAGTCTGCCTGATATGGCTGGTCAACCAGTGCGCATATTGCAGAGGTGCGGCAAAGGGTTCTAAAGTAAATTAAATTGTCATGGAGGATGGATATATTGGATTCGTGGTACATCTATTATATGCTTTTATTGGTGTTATTTATAAGCTGGTATCTTCCGTGGAAGAGGCGCAAGCGATATGCAGCAAAAAAAGTAATTATCAATAGTAAAATGAAAAAAGAAAAAAGGAGCGATACAAAGATTATGAGAGAATTAGCAGAACGTTTTATAGGAAAAGATGTATACATCAATTTATTGGATGGTAAAGCTGACGGAGTGATAAAAGATGTCACTGACAGCGGTATCGTGCTTGAAAATAAAGATGGAATGCAGATCGTGAACCTGGATTATGTCATAAAACTTCGCGAGTATCCATACAAGAAAGGTCAACGTGCTACGATATGGGAATAGTAATAAAATCCCCCGCAGGTGTTTTATGAATATTCAGGCACATGATCTGCAATTAACCGGTATTACATTTTTTCGTTCAAAATCATATATGAAATGCCGTATGTTATCATAAACAGATTAATGATAAACAGCATTATTAAATAGATTATAGGGAAAAATAATCCGCATATTAAAGCTGTCACATACATTGCAATAAGTGTAACAAGGGCTGCTCTTTTTACGGCAATATTAATCCCCATAGATATTTGTTTGTCTTTTTTATCTGATCGCGATATTCTTCATCATTGGTTATTTTAGTCCCGATTAATAAACGAAATATACTCATATGTTTTCCTCCTCCTTATCAAAAATAAATATGTCTTCAATAGATACTTCAAAAAACTGTGCGAGCTTGTGCGCCAGTACCAGAGAGGCTTTGTATCTGCCGTTTTCCAGAGAAATGATAGTCTGCCTGGTCACATCTACAGCATCAGCCAGTTCACTTTGCGTGACACCACGGACTTTGCGCAGCTCCATGATCTTCGTCTGCATTTCTACAATCTCCTTAATTGATATGTTATATTTGAATTGTTTAGTTCGCTTTACATTACGAAGTATAGTATACTTTACATTACGTGTCGAGTACACTTTACATTTTTGAATAAAAGAGCTAAAAAGACTGTGAAAAATAGTTTAATATATAATGGGAACAGGAAGCACATTAGGTGTATAATAAGAATTAATAGTTATTCGGAGAAAGATTGAGATAAGACTGAATATAAACAGTAATGGAAAATTATATGAGTACAAAAGCAGAAAATTATTACTACAATCAATTAAATAAAGAACAGAAAAAGGTATACTATGCCATGAAAGAGGGACTCCTTAAAATGCAGGACTCATTTCCCGTCTTAAAACTCAGCAACCGTGAGCTTGCCGATATATATTTCATGGTGCGCATGGACTGTCCGGAAATATTCTATTCTGTGAAATTTACATACAGGTATTACCCGGATCCCACGGCAGTAGAGCTGGTGCCGGAGTATCTGTTTACAAAGGACAAGATAAAAGAAATGGAAAATATTATCACCTTGACGCTACATTTGATAATACATTATCGCGGGATGATATAGTACGTTATGATTATTTTAATCTGCCTGATAAGCAGATATTCCGAGATCATGAGCCTGTCATATGGAAAGTGCCTGAATGTATCGATAGCGACCATTTTTATTATCGCGAGAAAAAAGTATCATGGACAACCATCGATGAAGTCAGAAATCGCACAAAACAGGCAGTAAAGGGAAAACAGGCATATGTGTCGGTCAACTGGCCGCAGGCAGTACTCCGCGTCAGGTTCAAGGATGGAGCGGGAGAAGAGCAGCTTGAGATGGAAGAAGCAAATGAAGGTGAGCAGGAATAGGAGATTAAGAAAATGGATGCAGCAAAAATAGTGGAGCTTAAGGCGGGAATGGAAACGGCATTTATCAACAACGAATACAATTCGAATCTGGCTTATCAACCACAATTTTTATCAAATAATCATAAAGAAGGTAAAAAGGTATTGTCCTCTATAGAGGATGAATTGTTGGAATGCGACAAATTCCAGATAAGTGTGGCTTTCATAACCATGGGAGGAATTACACCGTTGCTACAGACGTTGAAGATCCTTGAGAAAAAGGGAATACCAGGTGAAATACTCACTACAAATTACTTGAATTTTAGCGAACCAAAGGCTCTTGAAAAGCTTCATAGCCTAACAAATATTACTTTAAAAATGTATGATGTGGAAAAGGCAGAAGAGGGCTTTCATACAAAAGGGTATATATTCAAAAAAGAAGAAATTTACAGAATAATTATAGGCAGTTCAAACATGACAAGTGCAGCTCTTACAAGCAATAGAGAGTGGAATACAAAAGTCGTTTCAACAGAGCAGGGAGAAGTCGCAAGAGAAATCATTGAAGAGTATAACGAATTGTGGAATTCCCGATATGCACTTATGTTTGAAACATTTTATGATGAATATAAAGAGCGTTATAAGATCATAAAGAGGCAGCGTGAAATTGCACGCTGCGAAGAGACTCCATCTATTGAGAAATATCGTCTTAGTCCGAATGCGATGCAGGTAGGTTTTATAACAAACTTGCGAAAAATATTGGAAAAAGGAGAGCAAAGAGCACTTCTTATTTCAGCAACTGGAACCGGAAAAACATATGCCTCTGCGTTTGCAATGCGAGAATTAGGCTTTAAAAGAGTATTGTTTTTGGTACATAGAGGACAATTAGCTCGTCAGACGAAGAAATCTTATGAAAAGGTTTTTGATAAATCTATTTCTATGGGATTAGTAGGTGCGGGATACGATGATTATAAGAAAGATTATGTCTTTGCAACGGTTCAGACATTAAATCGGGATGAACATCTCAAAGAATATAAACCGACAGATTTTGATTGTATTATTTTGGATGAGGCACATCATAGTTCTGCTAATACATACCAGAAAGTTATGAGTTATTTTAAGCCCAGGTTATGGCTTGGAATGACAGCGACACCAGATAAGCGGGACGACGATATAGATGGCAAAAATATATATCAGATTTTTAACTATCAGATAGCATATGAAATTCGTCTGCAGCAGGCGATGGAAGAAAATATGCTGTGTCCGTTTCATTATTTTGGACTAACTGATATTTCAATGTTAAATGACAAAGAGATAAAGAGTAAGAAGCTTACAGAATCATCATTTAACCATCTTGTAAGTGATGAAAGAGTAAAACATATCGTGGAGCAGGCAAATTATTTTGGGTATAGTGGCGATAGGGTAAAAGGATTGATTTTCAGCAGTAGAATAGACGAATCTGTTGAATTATCAAATAAATTCAATCAGACAATCAATCCTGAAACTGGTAAATACTTTAGAACAATTGCATTAAATGGAGATGCGTCAGAGGAAGAAAGGCAGAATGCTTTTGAACGTTTGGCAACGGATGAAAATACAGCAGATGCATTGGATTATATTTTTTCTGTGGAGATCTTAAATGAAGGTGTGGATATTGTAGAAGTAAATCAAGTTATTATGCTTCGTCCTACAGAATCCCCAATAGTATTTATCCAGCAGCTCGGACGTGGACTTCGTAAAGCAGAAGGTAAAGAATATGCTGTAATACTTGATTTTATCGGCAATTACAATAACAACTTTATGATACCTATCGCTTTGTCAGGAGATCGCACATATAATGCTGACACGATCAGAAAATATGTTATTAGTGGAAATAATACTATACCCGGAGCATCTACCGTGCATTTTGATGAAATAGCAAAAGACAAGATTTTTGCTTCAATTGACAAAATAAAAGGCATGAAATCAATCATTAAAGAAAGCTATATATCTTTGAAAAACAGACTTGGAAGAGTTCCTTATCTGATAGATTTCTATGAAAATGGTGAAGTAGACCCGCTTGTTATAATCAAAGAATATAAGACATATCAAGGTTTTCTTGAAACAGTCGAGAAAGAATTGTATACAGGGAAATTTACTGAGCAGGAAAAAATAACGCTGGAATACTTGTCCAAAACTATTTTAAGTGGTGCCAGATCATATGAACTTGAAATTTTAAAGTATCTTTTGAAAAAGGATACTGTATCAATTGATGAAATAAAAGCAGTATTTGAGAGAAAGTATTCCTATGAAGTTTCTACGGAGACGATTGATAAGGCAGTGGACGTTTTAAGGGGCAAATTTGTCAGCAAGGATGAGGAATACAAAAAATATTGTCAAATTGATATCTTAGGAGAACATAATAACAATATATTTCAGCGAACAGGAAGTTTTACAATACGTTTGGAAAATGAAGAGTTTTATAGACAGATAAATGATATAATAGAAGTTGGTTTGAGGCGTTATCATGATAAGTATTTATTATCATTGAATAACGATAGTCCTTTTGTGTTGTATAAGAAGTATTCAAGACGAGATGTAAGTCTGCTTATGAATTGTGGACGAGATCTTTCATCCACAATGTATGGTATGAAAAAAATAGATGATGATGTATTTATTTTTGTAACATATCATAAAGAAGAAAATAGTGACGAACAGAAAAATTATGTAGACGGAAAACCTGATTATGCAGATGCTTTTGAGGATAATATGATATTTAGATGGGATTCTCAGATAGGACGAGGAATCGACAGTTCATATGTGGCAGATGTTGTAAATACACCTAG
>CAVABC010000091.1:0-11634 GCA_963586665.1 Acutalibacteraceae bacterium | reverse complement strand
CTTGATATAAGGGACGAGGCTCTGAAAGACAAGGATAAAAAGATTGACGAGATGCAGAAATTGTTGAATGATAAGGACGCGATTATTAAATCTCTAAGACAGCAGCTGGCGGATAAGACAACTGTGTGACTTTTAATGAGCTATGGATAGGTTATAATATCCATAGCCTGTTTTTATTGGCTCTAACACATCTGAGTAATAGAATTTTAAAATTTTTTAAAAAAATTTCATGATAGTACTAAAGTATTGACGCTGCCGTCCGATATATACGGTGTATGGAACAAGAATTATAGCATGGAGGCTAATGAATATGGATAATGAGAGTAAAGCAACACCCCAAAAGAAGAACATAGTGATAATTATTCTGGTGATAATTATACTTGCACTTGTAGCTGGCGGTGTTGCTTTTTATATTATAAGCAATAAAAAGTCAGATGATGATACCGGGAACAAATTAGGGTATGAATCTAATCTGGTAACAGATGAGGATGGATTGCAGAAGGCAGTCGATGACATGGTAAAAAAAGCAGAAGAAGGAAACATGTCTCTGGAATACAAAAATATCGCTACGAGCAGTGATGGAGAGAACTTCTCTTGCTATATCATGAATTCTGTGGAAAATAGTTATGATATGTATCTTTCGATATATGAGGATTCGGATTTCAAGGATGAAATCATGTTGACTGAATTGATACCGGTTGGATCAGGAATAGATACTTTTAAGACGTCCAAGAAATTTGATTCGGGCAGTCATAGTGTTGTATTGGTATTTACACAGGTGGAGGATGATCACTCTACTATACATGCTCAGATATCAGTAGAGTTGACACTAAATGTTGAATAAGTATACTAAATTATTACATACTTTATAAATGGATTTATTGTATTTTCAAGGAGGAAAAGAAATATGAAGAAAAAATTATTATCAGTACTTTTAGCAGGCGCAATGGTATGCGGAATGTCAACAGTTGTATTTGCTGATGATACAGAAGTTGATACAGCAGGTGATACTTATTCATCAACATTAAGTGTTACAGGTACCACAAATACTCCTACAATCAAGATCACAGCACCTACTACAGGCAGTGTAGTTGTAAATCCTTACAAATTAAAATGTACACTTGGCGAGCAGCAGGTTAGTGACCAGATTGTATCTGCAACACAGTATATTGTAAATGAGAGTAATGTGCCAATTAAAGTTGATGTTACTGTTTCAGCAACAACGGCTGGAAATGCAGCACTTGCTACAGCAGCACCAACAGAAAAGATTACAACCAATTCTGTGTTTATGTATTTACAGGTTGTTACAGAGGGAGTTAATGTAACTGTAGAGGGAGGTAATGTTAGTGAAAAATCAGGTGGAACCTTTACAGAATACAGCGCAAAATCAACAGATGCAGTAGTACTTGCAAGTGGAAAATCAACTACAAAATCTGGAATTGCTACATTAGGAGCAGCAACATATACTGATGATACACTTACAGATGCAACAGGTTGTGCATTTAGATTTGGAGGTTCTGCAGCAACAAATCCTACAAAGGCTTGGACAAGTAATGATACAGTCTCACCGACTGTTGTATTTTCATTTGTACCACAGGTAGTAGCAACAGAATAAATAGAACGAATTGAGTTATATGTAATAATTTTTGTATATTTAATAAATTTAAGAAGCAATACCAGTTTCTAAGGAATTAAGGGTGTTGCTTCTTTTTACTACATTTTGAAAGTATTATCAAGAGAAAAGGAGGTCGTCTATGCGCAAGAAAAACAAGAAAATCAAAATAGAATATGCACAGAGCAATGATGTTATACGCGCACTGGCTATCGCCTTTTTGACTTGCTGTATATGGTTGAGAGGATTATTTTTCAAATTTCTGGGCTCAGGAAAGAAGGCAATTATTACATGTTCTTCTTTAGTTGTGTTGAGTGTATTGATCCTGTATCCTGTTTTTACCAGGGCGGATGCTGATGGTCCTGTTCCATTACTGTCGATCAGACAGTCAGATACAGATGCATGTCTTACATATGGATACAAAGAGGAAAGTCCCGAGCTGGAGGACAGCGATGAGATTGGATATATAGACTATATCATTACCAATGATGGTGATATGGATTTAAGTGATATAAAGTTCAAATTTGATGACAACTATATAAAGGAATTTCAGCTTCCGACAAACATGGATCAGGATAGTGTGAACCTTGTCAAGGGAACATCTATTACTTTGAGAGCCTTTTTTGTCAAGGGTATTCCTGTTGGGGAATACAATATGGAAGTATCATATTCGGCAATGGCTGATGAGGAAGAGGTGTCATTGAGCAGTCATGTCAATTTTAACGTTGGTAAGAGAAATCTGACCATTACGGTACCGGATAGTGAAATTAAAGCAGGTGAAGAAGTGCCTGTTATCTCTGCTGATCAGCTGATCGTGGATAATTTGGCAGAAGGTGATGATATTACACAATGTATAAGCGGAATTAGGGATGTGACTTACGTTGTTGATGATAATAATGTGACTGGTGAGTATGTTTCAGAGGATTTAAACTCTGAATTGAATAGTTCTGCATACAATATTGAATTTATTCCGGGTAAGCTGATAATTAAAGCTGCGGATATAGATAATTCAGATTCGGACGAGAATGTACCTGGCGATACACAAACGAATACCGATAGTAAGTCAGACGATACACAAGCGGATACTGACAGTAAATCAGACGATACACAAGCGGATACAGACAGTAAATCAGACGATATACAGCCGGACGCAGACAGTGGGCAGACGAATGACACAGATGATGACAAAGATACCGAGCCGCCAACTGTGACAGTAAGTTCACCGGATATGAATATGATTGGAAATACATTTGTATGTAGGAATACTGGTACACTTATATTTGAGCTGACTGATAATGTTGGTGTGTCAGGTGTGCAGTGTGTATATGGTGATCACAGTCAGTTCTACAATGCAGTCGACAATAAGGTTGAGCTGAAGCTTCCTGATGATTTTGAAGGTGAAGTATTTTATCAGGCTCAGGATTTGTCCGGTAATTGGTCAGACAGAGGCGTGGTGAATATTAGAATTGTAGAGCCGGTTGATAAGACAGCTCCGACTGTCAGCATTACATCTGATGATATGAAGGTAATGGGCGATTCGTTCATCGCCAAGGATGAGGCTGGGACCATTCTGTTCCATGCGGTGGATGTGGATCCGGGAAATGGAGATATTGTCAGCGGAATAAGCAAAGTCGTCTGCTCAGTAGACGGAGAGGACAATGAGCTGTCAGTCTCAGATGGCACTGCCTCATTTGAGCTTCCGAAGAGCTTTCAGGGGAATATCTTCTATCAGGCAATAGACAATGCTGGAAATAAATCCGAAGTGCAGACTGCAAAGGTAGTTATAGAGCATACGGATAGCAGTGAAAATAATAGTAATAGTGATGATTCGGTTATAAAGGTCAAGGTACCTACGACCTTGAGCCTGTTCATTGATCCATATAGACAGAAAAGAAATATATGCTCCAGTGAGTATACTATTATAAATGAGAGCGGTTTTGACATTGAATGTACTATCAGAAATATAAACCAGTCAATAAATCGTGATAATATCAAGGATGCTGATATTGATAAGACTACCAATCTGGAATTTAATCTTACCAATGGAGAGGAAACTGATACAATTACGCTTCCGGAGGGAGACTCAGGGCAGATTTATTCCGGCAGGATTTTAAATGGTTCTGATGGAACGAATTCACTGACGTTTTGGTTTGCAGGAACGATTAATTCGGAATCTGCCCAGTATTGGGAGAATGGAGATCTCCGTATGGTTATCACATACGACTTACGAAAATGCGAATAGACAATAAACAGATTGAAGAACAGATAATATATGCAGAGAAGATTTTAAAGAGGCTGGATGATACAGCCTCTTTAAGTCATGTTAATGAATTGCGTCAAAGTGCTGATAAGGGCGATACCCAGGCAATGGTGGAGCTTGGCAAGATATATTTGTATGCTGATAAGCCTATCAAAAATGTGAAGAAAGCATATGAACTTTTTGCTAACGCATCTAAACAAAGCAATGTAGACGGACAGGCGTATGCTGCTTATTGTATTTATCTAGGCATTGGGATAAAGCAGGATGAAAAGATTGCAATGAAGATATTGGCTTCACTCTGTCGAAGTGAAAATGCTACAGCATATGAACTTTTAGGAAATATCTATATGCAGGAAGGCGAATATGTAAAAGCATCTTCTTGTTTTAAAAGAGAGTATGATATATCTAAATCAGAAAAGGCTTTATATTTCTATGCAACATGTCTATATCATCAGGAGTTATATGAGGATGCATTAAAGTTTTACAAGAATGCAAATGACATAAACCATAAGTTTGGTGGATATGAGCTGGCTATATGTACTCTTGAGGGTAAAGGAACAAATAAGGATGTTGATAAATCAATAAAAATGTTCAAAGATGCAATTAATTGTGGCGATCATGTTGAAATGTGCAACATACAGTTAGCAAAGCTATACATTGAAGGAGCCGAAGTTAAAGAGGACCTGGACTTGGCTGATGAATATATCCAGAATGCATCTGAATTTGGTGATAATAAGGATGAGGTTTTGAACCTTATGCGTGAATCTCTTAGGAAGCGAAATGAAAAAGCAGGTAAAAAGATAAAAAGGGGTTATATTGTTGGTGGAATTATAGCATTAGTGTTATTTATTACACTAATAGTTGTTATTATGATTTGTACAGGAGCTTCTAAGAGTAAGCAAGATGGGGTACAGACTACAGAAGTTCAGCAGAAAAAAAATAGTACGTTGGAACAGGAGTTTTTGGCGCAAATATATAATACATATAGAGTTGAAGATGAGAGAATAGCAGAAAATTATGCATCGGCTCTTGGAAATATTTCATCGGGAAGAAGCCCATTAGGTGTAATCGGAGATTTTGACCCCAAATTTAATCGATATGCAGTGTATGATGTTGATGGCGACGGAAAAGAAGAACTTATTCTGGTATATGATGATCAGGATACTTTATACATGTCTGAATATATATGTGGATACGACGAGAATAATTCCCGCCTGTATGTAAAATTCAGAGGTGTTCCATATCTGAATCTATATCCAAATGGAATAACCATATACGATACAGGAAATGCAGATCCTGATCATGAGGTTTCCTATGAGATATATAAGATAGATGATGACGGAAAAGATTATTCTTTTTATGGCTATGTTGAAAATTGGAATAGTACGGTTTCACAGACAGACAAGAGTGGAAATCAATTCCCTACAGATATTGATAAGGATGGCGATGGGATCATTTACGTGATTTATGATAAAGATTATGTTGCGAAATATGTTGACGGAGCAGAGTATGAGCAGTTTAAGACAGATCTGTATAATGCCGATGAGATGGTAAATATTATCTATTCTGATATAGAATGATCAGAATGGTTATTAACAGTTGGAGCTGATGTGGATACCCTTACAGGCTTTCCAGCATCAGCTCTATTCTATTCACATAAGTGTGATTTTCCTTGGTTTTCATAAAAGCATTGTGCGCTATTTCGCGGCGTTCATTGTCGTGTTGCAGATAGTAATCTACAAGCTGCATGAGTGATTCAGGACTGTCATAGAGCACGATGTCTTCATCGGGGATAAAGTATTCAGGTATTTCTGTCTGATAATTAGATATCAGAAAGCCTTCTGAACCGAATACATCCCATATGCGCTGTGGTATTCCTGAGCGGATAGGCTTTGCAGTCATATTTAGATTGATTTTTGACTCATGAAATATGACTGGCATTTCGGTAAGGGTTTTCGCATATCCACGATTATGTATGTGGGGAAGTTTTGTGGTGTCACTTCCGGTGTACAGATCAACATTGTATTTTTCGGATAGCATTGCAAGGAGCTGCTGTCTTTCCAGGGAAGCTATTTTGTTACCCATATAAAATTGTGCTATTGTTGCACGGTCTGTAAGGTATGAGCCTTCGGTCTGTGTATAGTAATCAGGCATGCATTTTTTGAACTCTGTGATTATATCATCGGTCAATGCTTCCTGAACGAAGTAGTAGCCATATACTTTAAGCTGCGCAGCCATAAGACCGTCCATATATCCGTTGAAGAAATCTGATGTTCCGCGCAGATTGTCGTATGGATTTTTCTCGGTATACAGAGATCCTATGAATGAGATGTCACTTTTGTATTGGTCGATACTGCGCTTGTGCTCAGACATGCTTATGTCAGGTATCAAATAGCCGCTTTTTAAGGCATTGTGGATTACGGTCTGCTTTGTCTCCACATTCGTTGCCAATGGCAGGTAGAATATACAGTCCGGATTTAGTGGAGCAAATTCCTGATACAGCGTATTGTCGAACAGGAATAAGCGGTTCCATGGATTTGCGATGGATTTGGTGTAGAGCTCCATCACAGGGGAGTCTACTATCCAGCACACATATGGTATGTGATATATATTGCACACTTCTGATATAGCCGGATAGAAATTTATGGAAAATACGATGTCACAAGGTGTTTTTTCCAGTGCACCAGACACAAGCTTGACACATTCTGATGGTGTTACGGATTTGTTGGTCATTTCTTCACGGATTTCGTATACTGTGTGTCCGAGTTCTTTGAAAGCCTGTATTACATCTGGTTCGCAGATGCTGTTGTATCTGTAAAATAGTATCTTCAAGGTGGATACCTCTCTGCTGGTTTGTTGTGGTTTTATAATACAATTTATTAGTGAGGATGGCAAATTTTTATTTACAAAATCATCTTGTCATGTTGTAATAGCAAATAGTATAATAATATTGACATCGATTCTCCTGTGAGATTATGAAGTAGATAAACGTAATCAAATAAAGGAGATTAAAACTTTGAAAATTAATAAAAATCATAAGGACAGATTATTCTGTCTTTTATTCGGCAGCGAGGAATATAAGGATAATATTTTATCTTTATATAATGCTTTATGTGATACCTCGTACACAGATGTAAATGACATACAGATTTATACAATAGACAATGTAATTTATATCGAGATGAAAAATGATGTATCAATTCTTTTAGACAGCTATTTGCATTTGTGGGAGCAACAGAGCTCTTACAATCCTAATATGCCGCTTAGAGGTATGATGTATTTCAGCAAAATGTATGACAGGTATATTGTTGAGCATTCTTACAATATCTATGGTTCTACACTTATCCGGCTTCCGACACCGAGATACACTGTGTTGTACAATGGTACATCAGAGCAGCCGGCTTTTATGCAGCTTAAGTTGTCGGATGCATTTATTCATGAGGACAAAAGTGGTGATTTTGAATGGACCGCCAACATGGTAAATATAAATAGTGGCAAGAATGATAAGCTTTTAAATAAATGCAGACCGTTGCAGGAATACATGCTGCTTATTGAAGCGATTCGCCATAACAGGTCATGCGGCATGGATGTAGAGAAGGCGGTTGATGAAGCTGTAACATATTGTATAGACCATAATATTTTGCGTGAGTTTCTCACGAAGCACAGAGCAGAGGTGATTGATGTGTGTATAACAGAGTATGATGAGCAGGCATTTGTTAATGGTATAAAGGAAGAGGGAAGAGAACAAGGCAGACAAGAAGGTCGCGTTATGACTATTTATTCATTAGTGCAAAGTGGTGGTCTTAAGCCATTGGTTGCTGCGAAAGAACTGGGAATCAGTGTTAAAGAGCTTAAGAGTGGAATGGAAAAGGCCGGATATAGATTTAAGGACTAATTTTAGAATATTAAATTCCAAGACAGCAGCTGGCGGATAAAACAACTGAGTGACTTTTCAATAAGCTATGGATAGGTTATAATATCCATAGCTTATTTTTTAGAGAAGAATTAAGGTCAGACATGTACATCGATTTACACACACATACAACAGCTTCGGATGGTCAATATTCGCCATCCGAGCTTATCAAAATGGCAAAAGAAAAAGGAATAGAGCGGCTTGCTATCACAGACCACGATACAGTTTCCGGGTTGAAGGAAGCTGTGAGTGCAGCGAAGACATATGATCTGGATTTTATCCCTGGTATTGAGATCAGTACGCACAAAGGCGTCGAGATACATATGCTTGGGCTTGGCATAGATTTCGAGAACGTAGATTTGGTGAGAAAATGTGAAGAGTTTGAGCGTAGCAGGGCAGACAGGGCGCAGAGGATATGCGATTATCTGAACAAATTGTGTATCCCGGTGGTCCTCAGTGAGGTAGAGGAATATGCAGGTGAAGGCTCGATCGGACGTCCTCATTTTGCAAGGTGGCTTCAGGAACATGGCTATGTGGCTTCCAGAAAGGAAGCTTTTAGCAGATATCTCAACACTCCGCGCTTCAAAGCTGCTACAGACCGTGTTAAGCCGTCACCGGAAGAGGCTGTTTCACTCATCCATGGAGCCGGTGGGGAAGCTTTTCTGGCACATCCGGGCCTGCTCAAATTCGGTAGAAGGAATCAGGAAAGCCTTATACGAAGCCTGAAAGCATCCGGGCTGGATGGTATCGAGTGCTTTTACAGTAAGCATGAGAAAAAGCAGGAGGAGTACTATCTGAGGCTTGCGAAAGAGTATGGGCTGAAGGTATCGTGCGGATCGGATTTTCATGGCGAAAAAGTAAAGCCGGGGATAGAGCTTGGAATGCATTTAGATGAAAATGATTTAAATAGTGGAATGGAAAAAGCTTATTTTTTAGAATAATAGTAAGAACAGGGGGCGATCTGTATGGCAGTAAATATTGCAATAGGAGTACAAGACTTTTCGACACTAATTGAAAACAATTATTTTTATGTGGATAAAACTCCATTTCTCAAAGAATGGTGGGACTGTGGTGATAGTGTTACATTGATCACAAGACCAAGACGTTTCGGAAAGACATTGACGATGAGTATGACAGAGCAGTTCTTTTCATTGGAATATGCAGGACGCTCTGATTTATTTGAAAATCTGAAAATCTGGCAGGATGAGAAATATCGTAATCTGCAGGGAACATATCCGGTCATCAGTCTTTCATTTGCGAACATAAAAGAACCGACATATGAATTGGCTCAGAAGAAAATCTGCGATCTCATAGCTCAATTATATTTTAAGTATGATTTTATAACAGAGGGCAATGCTTTGATCAAGGAAGAAGTAAACCTGTATAAAAAAATCATGAATAATATGGACTATGTAGATGCTACACTTTCGCTAAATTATTTGTCAGGATTTTTATATAAATATTATGGAAAGAAAGTTATCATTTTGTTAGATGAATATGATACGCCCATGCAGGAGGCATTTGTAGATGGCTACTGGGATGAGTTGGTGACATTTACGAGAAGCCTTTTCAATTCAACTTTCAAGACAAATCCGGCATTGGAACGTGGCATTATGACGGGAATCACACGTGTCAGTAAAGAGTCTATTTTCTCGGATTTAAATAATCTGAAAGTGGTTACTACTACATCAAATGAATATGCCACTGTGTTTGGGTTTACCGAACCGGAAGTGTTTGCAGCATTAGAAAAATGTGGTTTGGATAGTGAAAAAAACGAAGTGAAAAGATGGTACGATGGTTTTATTTTTGGAGAATGCAAGGATATTTATAATCCATGGTCTATTTTAAATTATCTTGATGAACAGCAGTATACAACGTACTGGGCAAATACAAGTGCAAATAGTTTGGTGGCAAAATTAGTTCGGGAAGGAAACCGTAACATCAAGAGTAAATTTGAGAAACTGCTTTGTGGAGAATGTATCTGGTCGGAAATTGATGAACAGATTGTTTATAATCAGCTCAACGGTAATGAGCAGGCTGTGTGGAGTCTTTTGCTGGCAAGTGGATATTTAAAAGTTCTTTCCTATGAAAAGTATAAGGATATTCCGGAGGGAACTGATCCGAAGTATCAGCTTACACTTACGAATCTGGAAGTAAAACTAATGTTCAACCGAATGATCCATGACTGGTTTGCTATGGCACGACCGGATTACAATGACTTTATAAAAGCAATGTTTGCGGGTGATGTAGATGCGATGAATGAATACATGAACCGGGTTGCATTGCAGACGTTCAGTTATTTTGACACAGGAGACAGAGCTTTCGGAGCAGAGCCAGAACGGTTTTATCATGGATTTGTACTGGGACTGCTCGTTGACTTACAGGATAAATATTATCTTAAATCAAATCGGGAAAGTGGTTTTGGAAGATATGATGTTATGCTTGAACCGAAAAATCCGGGAAAGGATAATGCGGTAATCTTAGAGTTTAAAGTGCGAAGTACAAGAAAAGAGAAAAGTCTGGAAGAAACAGCGCAGTCTGCAATTGCACAGATTAAGGAACGAAAATACAGTGAAGAACTGAAAATGAGGGGAATTGCACAGGAACAAATAAAAGAATATGGTTTCGCATTTGAGGGAAAGACAGTGCTAATTGTGGATTAAATATCCATAGCTTATTTTTTATAGAAGAATTAGGGTTAAACATGTACATCGATTTACACACACATACAACAGCTTCAGATGGTCAATATTCACCATCCGAGGTTATCAAAATGGCAAAAGAAAAAGGAATAGAGCGACTAGCGATCACAGATCATGATACTGTATCAGGTTTGAAAGAGGCTGTGAATGCAGCAAAGCGATATGAACTGGATTTTATACCGGGTATTGAGATAAGCACGCACAAAGGTGTCGAGATACATATGCTTGGGCTTGGTATAGATTTCGAGAACGAAGATCTGGTGAGAAAATGCGAAGAGTTTGAGCGTAGCAGGGCAGAAAGGGCGCAGAGGATATGCGATTATCTGAATAAATTATGTATTCCGGTAGTTCTCAGTGAGGTGGAAGAATATGCAGGTGAAGGTTCGATCGGACGTCCGCACTTTGCACAGTGGCTTCAGGAACATGGGTATGTGGCTTCGAGAAAAGAGACCTTCAGCAGATATCTTAATACTCCTCGTTTCAAAGCGGCTACAGACCGTATCAAGCCATCACCGGAAGAGGCTATTTCTCTTATTCATGGAGCGGGAGGCGAGGCTTTTCTGGCACATCCGGGTTTACTCAAATTCGGCAGAAAAAATCAGGAGAGCCTGATCCGAAGTTTGAAAGAAGCCGGACTGGATGGTATCGAGTGTTTTTACAGTAAGCATGAGAAAAAGCAGGAAGAGTATTATCTGAGGCTTGCGAAAGAGTATGGTCTGAAGGTATCGTGTGGATCGGATTTTCATGGTGAGAAGGTAAAGCCGGGAATAGAGCTGGGAATGCATATAAGTGTATAGATGGAAAGATATGATATATTAGATTAAGCGAAATGAGGGACAAAGGCTATGGGAATATATCTCAATCCAACAAATGATGAATTTTATAATGCAGTCAATAGATCAAAGATTTATGTAGACAAAACAGGCATGCTCAAATTTACAAATTCTGTTTTAGGTGGAGAGCAACGCAACATATGTGTAAGCCGTCCGCGTCGTTTTGGTAAATCAATGGCTGCAAATATGCTTGTCGCATATTATGGGAAGAATAATGATTCAAGAGAGCTGTTTAGTAATTTGAATATAGCGGATGATGTTTCTTTTGAAGAAAATTTGAATAAATATAATGTTATTCATCTTAACATGCAGCA
>CAVABC010000090.1:0-12419 GCA_963586665.1 Acutalibacteraceae bacterium | reverse complement strand
TGAAAAAAGAAGATGAATTATTAAAAGATCTGACTGCCATGGTAAAGGAAACCAAGCAGGGCAAAATAAAATGGAAGATCACAGGACAGACAACGGAGTACAATGATGACTCAGAAAAGCCAAAGGTTACAGAGGATGGCATAGAGTGGACTGTGGACGAGTGCTTTGTATCATACGAGTGCAAATACAACGGCAAGGACTTCGTCATGATCACATATGAGATGATCCACAGTGCTGGGGACAAAAAACAGACCACCAATCTGGTGTTTTTACCGCCGCTTGGTATCAGATACTTTGACATAAGTACACTGCTTCCGTATGCAGTTCCTGCATCAAACGTCCTTACATATGAGATACATACACTCTGGCTCTTACTTCTTGAGATGTATAAGGCTGACAATACAAGTGTGGATCTTGATATGAGCGCAAGAGAACTCACGATAGATGATGAAGTAGAGACTGGTATTTAAGTATAAATGATAGATAACAGTGGGTTAATAACTTACATTCAGTATCAGGTATTAGGTGATAAATATTGAATAACAGACGTTTAGCAATAATTGTTAATAGCATATATTTTCAATCAAAAAGGAGCAGAAATCAGATCATGGTTTCTGCTCCTTTTTGATTCCTGCATATCAAAGACAAGTGACAATTTCCCCTTTATGAAAATTGCACAAATTATGGAAACGAGATTTGTCTATATAGTTTCTTGAAAGAAATATTTTATGTGCTAGAATAATGATATAGAAACTGATATACAAAAAATAGTTTCCAAATTCGCACAGGGAGGAAAAGTATGGCAAAGAAATACGTTAAAGACAACATAGACGAGACGCGCGAGCGGATATTAGAAGCGACGATCAAGGTTTTTAACAGAAAAGGACTTAAATTTACCATGGATGACATTGCCACCGAGCTTGGTATCAGCAAGAAAACGATATATGCTGTGTTTAAGGACAAGGAATCAATGTTTTTCAGCATGGTGGATTACTGTTTTGACAAGATAAACGCGCACAAGGAGATGACACTGCAGGATGAATCGCTCTCGACAGTCGATCGGATAAGGGCGGTACTGGCGATGCTCCCGGACGGATACAGGGATGTGGATTTCGGAAAGCTCTATGTGTTAAAGGGGAAGTACCCAAAAATCTATGCAAAAGTAGAAGAACGGCTTGAGAGTGGCTGGGAAGGCGTACTTACACTTATAAATAATGGCATAGAGGAAGGCTCAATAAGACCGGTCAATGTCTATATATTAAAGACAATGATGGAAGCCACACTGGAACAGTTTTTCCAAAGAGATATCCTTGTAAAAAATGAAATATCATATAATGATGCATTAAACGAGGTAGTAAAAATTCTGATTGACGGAATTGTTATAAAGTAATATGGGAGGTTTAACATGAAACTAAAGACAGGACAAAAGGCGGCATTTGGATTTGGTGCATTTGGAAAAGACATAGTGTATATGCTCATATCATCATATCTGCTGTACTATTACAATGTAGTTCTTGGAATGAGCAGCGTATTTATAGGTACGGTAATGATGGCAGCGAGGCTTTTCGATGCATTTAATGATCCGATAATGGGTATAGTAGTAGCAAAGACAAGAACCAGATGGGGACGTTTTAGACCCTGGATATTTGCCGGTACAGTATTAAACGCTGTGACCATATATGCGCTTTATGCGACACCTGAGTCTATGAGTGACTCAGCGCAGAAAGTATGGCTTACAGTATTTTATTTTGCCTGGGGCATTACATACACGCTTATGGATATACCATTCTGGTCAATGATCCCTGCAATCACAGAGCCGGGAAGTGACAGGGAAGGACTTACATCGCTCGCAAGAACATGTTCGGGAATAGGAGATGCGATACCGACAGTACTTACCATGACTGTTGTTCCGATTTTAAGCGCAAGTACACAGGTGGCAGATTATCGTATAGGATTTAAATGGTGGGCTCTTATCATAGCTATAGTGTTCGTTATCTCAGAGATAGTCTGCGTGGCATCGGTTCCTGAAAAGCCAGTATCAGTAGATGAAAAACCTGGAAAAATAGTGGATATGTTCAAAGCTTTATTCAAAAATGATCAAGCAATGACAGTGGTTGTCTCCATAATTCTTGTATATACATCACTTAATATATGTGGAAACCTGGTACTTTACTTTTTCCAGTTTGATGTAGGCAATGAGGGAGCATACTCGATATTTGCGGCAGTTGCATTTGCGGCTCAGGTACTTGTAATGATGATAATTCCTGTACTTCGTAAAAAGTTTACTAAAGCACAGCTTTTTGTATCAGGTTTTATTATTCAGATAGTTGGTTTTGCTGTAATACTTGCGATGGCATTTGCAAAGATATACTCACCGGAAAACTGGTATATTCTCTGTCTGCCAGGAATCATGATCTATCTCGGATACGGAATGCTCAATGTAATAATGACCATATTCTTATCGGATTCCGTTGATTATGGTGAGGTGAAAAACGGAACAAGAGAGGAATCGGTTATATTCTCAATGCAGACCTTTACGGTAAAACTTGCTTCCGGTGTGGCAGTATTTCTTGCCGGACTTGTTGTGGACTGGATCAATCTCGATACAGAAGCCGCAGTACAGACTCAGGGCACACTTGATGCACTTCGTATGTGGATGACTATTCCTCCGATCATTTTACTTGTTATAGGAATATTTGTTTTTAAGAAGTTCTATAAGTTAAATGATGCTAAAATGGAAGAAATTAAATCAAAACTTAAATAATATCTGCAAAGTGATATTGCAATGTTTTCTTGACCGCTGTATATATAATGGAGTAGACTTAAACAGAATAGATATTACATATAAAAGGAGATATCATATATGTATGCAGTAATAACAGGGGCAAGTTCAGGAATAGGTACACAGTTTGCAAAGCGTCTTGCAAAGGAAGGATATGACCTCATTCTTGTGGCCAGGCGAAAGGAAAAATTACAAAAGCTGGCTGACAGCATTAATAATAAGTTTAAAGATATAAAATGCGAGGTGTTTACGGCAGATCTCTTACAGCTTGACGAGTGTCAGAGGCTTTCGGATCATCTTGAGGAAAAGGATGTAAGAGTATTTATAAATAATGCAGGTTTTGGTGACTGCGGATCATTTTTTGACACGGATATAGCAAAAGAGATAGGCATGATAGATGTAAATATCAGAGCTGTTCATTTTCTGACTAAAAAAATGGTACAACAGATGAGAAAAAAGGACAGAGGTTATATCTTAAATGTGGCAAGCTCGGCAGGACTCATTCCGGCAGGACCGTATATGGCTACTTATTATGCCACAAAAGCATATGTTGCAAGTCTGTCACGCGCGGTTGCGGAGGAATTGCATCAGAAGGGCAGTCATATATATGTCGGCTGTCTGTGTCCGGGACCGGTGGATACGGAGTTTAATGATGTGGCAAATGTCAACTTTGCACTAAAAGGCATATCTGCGGAATACTGTGCCAATTATGCGATAGACATGATGAAAAAGAAAAAGGTAGTGATCGTGCCGACTCTTCGCCTGAAGCTTGCGACTACCTGCGGCAGATTTATACCGCAAAGCCTCTATATTAAGATTGTATCGCACCAGCAGAAGAAAAAAATCGGCTAAAATGTCTACCTACAATGTTAACTAAATAAATAAAATGGTTGACAAATGAATTGACAAGAGGTATCATTCATAATTGTGAAAGAAATAAGACAAAAGGAGAATGATACACATGAACAGGATTTCAATTCGTACAATCTGTTTTGTCGGAATGTTTACAGCGATTACGTCAGTACTTTCAATTTTACAGATTCCAACCCCCTGGGGTGTTCCATTTACATTACAGACCTTTGCAATGGCACTTGCAGGCTATGTACTCGGAAAAGTATATGGCACAGCATCGTCAGCACTCTACGTGCTTATCGGACTCATAGGTGTACCTGTTTACGCGGGAATGTCAGCAGGACCGGGAGTACTTGCCGGAGCAACAGGCGGATACTTATGGGGCTTTATAATAATGACATTTCTGTGTGGTATTGCGGCTGAACAGAAAAATGATGTTAAAGGAAATATCCTTAAAGTAGTTATTTCGTTATTAGGACTTGCTGCATGTCATATACCGGGCATCATACAGCTCAAATTCGTAGCAGGAATGACATTTGGACAGGCTGCACTTGTTGGCTCTGTTCCATATCTTGCAAAGGATATCATTTCTATGATCATTGCATATGTTATTGAAGTAGCAGTGACAAAAGCACTCAGATCAGCAAATATCATGGACTGGAAAAAAACAGCCCGTGCATAGGCACAATTTTATTTAATTTGGGTAACAACATTCCAATGTGTTTGACAGTTACATAGACAGTAGAAGAGGCAGATCGGAGCAATCCGGTCTGCTTTTTCTATGCGGTTTTCTACCTATTAAACATATTGACTAAAAAAATAGTAAAAATTAGTAGAATTGCCATATTTACAGTTACTTAAATATGAAATATAATAATTACGAAAATAATCGAAATCTATATAATGGATAAAAGAGGAAGAAATATGGAGTTAGGTGCTATTTATTCAAAGAAAAGTACGCTGTTTAGCCTATTTTCCCCGATAGCTGATGAAGTTTCTGTTATATTATATGATAGTGGTGCCGGGGGAAAGGTTATCAAGAAGATGCCTATGGTAAAGGGGCATGATGAGGATGAGAACATTTTCTTTGTGCGTATTTATGGGGATCTTGACGGTGTTTACTATACATATGAGGTAACTACACCGGACGGTGTTACAGAGTCGCATGATCCGTATGCAAAGGCATGTGGCGTAAACGGACACAGATCCATGGTGGTTGATCTTAAAAAGACTGATCCTGCCGGCTTTATTGAGGAGAAAAGACCAAAGCTTTCAGATCCTATGGGTATGATAGTGACAGAGGTATCTGTGGCAGATGTCTCGGCAGATGCTTCGGCACGATCAGAGTATCCCGGCAAATTCAAGGCATTTACAGAGCCTCATATCATGGATTATTTTAAAGATATGGGAGTCACACATTTGCAGATCATGCCGTCATATGACTTTGCGAGCATAGACGAGTCAGAGACAGGCAGTGACCAGTATAACTGGGGATATGATCCGTACAACTATAATGTTCCGGAAGGCTCATATGCTACAGATCCGTTTGACGGTGCAGTGCGCATAAAAGAGTACAAGGAGATGGTTCAGGCAATCCACGGTGCTGGAATGGGCGTGATCATGGATGTGGTATACAATCACACCTTTGATATACATGGAAGCTGTTTTTACAAGACATCCGGCAATTATTTCTACCGCATGGATGGTGACAAATACTCAGATGCCTCAGCCTGTGGCAATGAGATAGCCTCTGAAAGGCCTATGGTCAGGAAATACATCATAGATTCTCTTTGCTACTGGGCGAGTGAATATCATATTGATGGATTCAGATTTGATCTGATGGGGGTATTGGATATAGAGACTATGAATCTTGCGAGAGAGTCTCTTATAAAGATAAATCCTGATATAATTCTCTACGGGGAAGGCTGGACAGGTGGAGAAAGCACACTTCCTGAGAACATGCGCGCCATGAAGGTTAATGCAAAAGATCTGCCGGGTTATGGTATGTTTTCAGACGATATCAGAGATACGGTAAAAGGTCATGTATTTTACATGGAAGAGCTTGGCTTCGTAAACGGAGGCGTGGATAAAGAGGAAGAATTGAAACAGGCAATCATATGTCCGAAGTGGGCGAAAGAGCCAAAGCAGTCGATCAACTATCTGTCCTGCCATGACAACTACACATTGTGGGATCGATTTATAGTGTCAAACTCACAGGAAAGTGAGCAGATGCGCCTTCGCATGAACAGGCTTGCGGCTGCCATACTTTTCAGTTCGCAAGGGATTCCGTTTTTCCTTATGGGAGAGGAATTTGCCAGAACAAAACCTTCAGATGAGGATGGAACACCTGTTGAGAACAGCTATTGCAGCTCAAAGAAGGTCAATACCATCAAATATGACCGCGCAAAGAAATACAGCAGCTTAAGGGAGTACTACAAGGGTCTTATCGCTATGAGAAAGGCACATAAGGCATTCAGGCTCGACACCATCACCGAAATACATAATGCTGTGCATTTCATAGATGAGATGCCAAAGGGTGTGGTAGCGTACACGATAGATACAGCCGAAGAACATTTATTTGTAGTATTTAATTCCAATAAAAATAAAATTGAGATTAAATTTCCTGATGATGGTGACTGGGATATTATAGCTGATGAAGAAAGTGCCGGATGTAAAACTCTTTACTCATTAAAATATCAGGCAATAATACCGGGGGTATCATGCCTGATAGCTGTAAAAGCTCCAAAAGATCACTGATCTTAGTGAGTGGATTTGTTGATGTAGTTTGTTTTGTATTTGGAATACACGATCCTTTGGCTGCGATAGAGACCGAAATAGCCTGACAGCATATAGCTGAAGGGTATTGCCAACAAGAAATATGGCATTCCGTCGTAGCCAAACAATTCGAAACTGATAAGCAGTGATGTGATAGGACAGTTTGTGACACCACAGAACAGGGATGTCATGCCGACCGCGGTACAAAGCATCGGTGAAAATCCGGTCAGATTACCGAAGAGGCATCCAAAGGCTGCACCGATACAGAAGGATGGTACGATCTCACCGCCCTTAAAACCGGCTCCGAGAGTAAGTGCCGTAAAGAAAATCTTGAGCAAAAAGGCTTCAGGTCTTACGGTTCCGTCAATGCAGTTTTCGATGATATTCATACCTGTACCGTTGTAGGTCTGGTCACCGACTAAAAGAGTGGCTGCGATCACAAAGCATCCACCGATGAAAGCTCTAAGGTATCTGTTTTTGATGTATTTTTTGTACACCCATTCAAAGGAGTGCAGAGCCACACAGAATACGATACTTACAAGAGCACAAAGTATTGCAAGGATTGATATCCTTACAGCATTTATCACTGTAAAATCAGGAATATTTTCAATCAAGAAAAATTCGTTGGTGACATTGAAATAGCTTGCAATGCCATGAGCTATCAGCGAACTGATGACGCATGGAACAAGTGCTATATAGTACATGACACCGACACTTATCATTTCCATTGAGAAAATAGCTGCTGCCATAGGTGTTCCGAAGAGAGCCGAAAACGCAGCACTCATACCGCACATGATCATGACATGCTTGTCCTTTTCATCAAATGAAAAGAGCCTGCCGATAGAGTTACCGATACTGCCGCCCATCTGGAGCGCAGCACCTTCACGGCCGGCAGAACCGCCAAACAGGTGAGTGATGAGCGTAGACACAAAGATCAGCGGAGCCATGCGAAATGGCAGTTTGTCACCTGAATGGATGGCAGATATGACCAGATTAGTACCGGTATCGTTATCATCCTTTAGCAGATGATACATGCCGACAATGATAATACCTCCGAGTGGGAGGAAATATAACAGCCACGGATATTTCATACGATAGTCAGTCACAACCGACAGGCCGAAATAAAAGGCTGTTCCGCAGGAACCTACAACGATTCCTACAACGATCGCAAATACAACCCATTTTACGGAAGTAATAAAGCGTTGAAAATTGTGTTCGATTTTATGTCTGATAATATCATTCATACTGTTACCTCTTTTTTAAACATGTTATTTAATTTGATAGTAACATTAAGCAAATAAATTTACAAGGTGCAGTTGAGGGTGATATAATTAGAATAAATAGAAACTATTAATTACAGAAATATGCGGTACCGCATATTTCGTAAGAAAACTTATATTATGTGGGAGCAAGTGCCCATCAGCGTAGCTGATTTTAATGCACTTGCGATTCGCAACTGTGAAGGTACTGAACAGTTACGATAGATAATTATTAAGGGGGATCATCATATGCGTATGCATATGGTCAGATAAATTAAGATAACAATAGCCAACAAGAGGGAGGAACTTAAATATGAGAACTAGTGGTGTGCTTATGCCTATATCATCACTGCCATCACCATATGGTATTGGAACAATGGGTAAGGAAGCGAGAAGATTTGTGGACTTTTTGGAAAAGGGCGGTCAGACCTACTGGCAGATACTTCCAATCTGTCCGACAAGCTATGGTGACTCACCATATCAGTCGTTTTCAAGCTTCGCAGGAAATCCATACTTTATAGATCTGGAGTATCTCTGCAAGGAGAAGCTGCTCACAAAGAAAGAGTGTGAGTCTTACAACTGGGGCAAAAAGGCTCAGTATGTGGACTATGGTATCATGTATGTAAACAGATACGAGCTTCTTAGAAAAGCATTTGCAAGATTTGAGAAAAATATACCGGATGATTATGCTGATTTCTGCAAAAATGAGGCAGAGTGGCTCGATGAGTATACACTTTTCATGGCACTCAAAGATGCAAACGGCGGAGTTGCCTGGTCTGAGTGGGATGAAGAACTTAAGGTAAGAAAACCTGATGCTATCGCTGCTGCAAGGGAAGAGTACGCAGACGATATCAATTTCTACAAAATGCTCCAGTATCTGTTTTTCAAACAGTGGACAGCTTTAAAGGCATATGCAAATGAGAAGGGAATTAAGATTATAGGTGATGTTCCGATCTATGTGGCTATGGATTCGGCAGACGTATGGGCAAATCCTACACAGTTCTATCTTGATGAAGAACTCAATCCGATCGAGGTAGCAGGATGCCCGCCTGATGCTTTCTCAGCAGACGGACAGCTCTGGGGCAACCCGCTTTTCAGATGGGACAAGATGAAAAAGGACAACTACAGCTGGTGGACAAAGCGTATCAGTGCTATGGCAAAACTCTATGATATAGTAAGAATAGATCATTTCAGAGGATTTGATTCCTTCTACGCTATCCCTGCAAATGATGATACTGCAAAGAACGGTGTCTGGAAAGAGGGACCTGGCATGGATCTTTTCAATGAGCTTGAGAAGAAGCTCGGAAAGCTTCCTATTATAGTGGAGGATCTTGGTTTCCTTACACCGTCAGTCAGAAAACTGTTAAAGGATTCCGGTTTCCCAGGAATGAAAGTAATACAGTTTGCATTTGACTCAAGAGAGGACAGCGACTACCTGCCACACAACTATCCACAGCACTGTGTTGTATACACAGGTACACATGACAATGACACTGTAATGGGCTGGATGAAGACAGCACCAAAGGCAAGTGTCAAATTCGCCAAGGATTATCTCAACCTCACAAAAGAGGAGGGCTACAACTGGGGCATGATGCGTGCAGCATGGTCATCAGTAGCAGATATGGCGATCGTACCTATGCAGGATCTTTTGGGACTTGACTCAAAAGCCCGTATCAATATTCCGTCAACTACAGGCGGGAACTGGCAGTGGAGAGCCACACCTGATCAGATCGACAACAAGCTTGCAAAGAAGCTTCACAAATATATGCAGATGTATGCGCGTCTGCGTGAAGAGCCTGAGACTGAGAAGGATGCAAAGGATAGCTCATCAGAGGAATAATATGATATTAAATTGCTACTTTCTCGGTGTAGTGCGGGTCACTAAGGTATACATCGAATTGCATGCAAGCATGCATCGATGATACCTTTTGACACTTTAATCATAATATACATTTTTAAAGATTGCCGGTAATTGCCGGATAAGAAAAGGGGCTGTGATCACATTGTGGTCATGGCTCTTTTTTTAGCAATAAAATACTCTATAGTTTTTTAATATGGCAAAAGTAATTTTATAATATTATCTTATAATAAACAGACATTTTACTCTATTTATGCATATTAGTTAGTTCCCCGAAATATACTGTGTATATAGTATAGGAAGGGGATTTTTTTATGGACAGCAAAGAGTTTGATTTATATAAAGATATCCAGTGCCGTACCAACGGAGAGATATACATAGGTGTGGTAGGCCCGGTACGCACCGGCAAATCCACATTCATAAAGCATTTCATGGAGCTTTGCGTCATCCCGAATATGGACAATGAATACTCAAAAAAGCGCGCAGTGGATGAGCTGCCGCAGTCCGGTCAGGGAAAGACGATCATGACAACCGAGCCGAAATTCATACCGCAGGATGCAGTATCAATATCGCTTGACGATGGATCAAAGGTAAAGGTACGGCTCGTGGACTGTGTGGGCTTTACAGTGGGAGATGCGGTCGGATACTTCGAGGGCGAAAATGACCGCATGGTAAAAACACCGTGGTTTGATGAGGATATCCCATTCGAGGAGGCGGCTGTAGTCGGTACGAAAAAGGTTATAGAGGAACATTCTACAGTCGCAGTACTCGTTACTACAGATGGCAGCATCGGTGATATAAAAAGAGAAAGTTATGAAGCTGCGGAGCGCGATACGGTATCGGAGCTTAAAACCGCAGGAAAGCCGTTTGTGATCATCATAAACACAACAAAACCCTACAGCCGCGAGACAGAACAACTTCGGATAAGACTGGCTGATGAATATGGTACATCGGTTATCGCACTAAACTGTGAGCAGATACAGCCGGATCAGATCACATCCATCATGGAAAAGCTCTTGTATGAGTTTGCCGTGACCAGAGTGGATTATGAGATTCCAAAATGGGTGGAAATGTTAAGCTTTGATAATGCAGTAAAGCAGTCGGTAATTACATATGCCAGAAATTTTCTGATACGTGTATCAAAGATTAAAGACATAGCAGACATGAATAACAGCCTGCCTGCGCCTGAGGATGACATAGTAAAGACGGTTTCATTAATAAAAATGAATCTCTCGGATGGCACAGTGAGGCTTAAAATAGAAGTGGATGAGAAATACTACTATCAGAATATCTCATCACTATGCGGCATCGAGATAAAGGGTGAGGAGGAGCTTATCTCACTCATAGCAGAACTTACCCGCGAGAAAAACGAGTACGAAAAGATCAAGGATGCATTTACATCCGTGCAGCAAAAGGGCTATGGTGTTGTAATGCCGGAGCTTTCCGACATCACTATGGAAGATCCTGTGCTCATAGCTCACGGCAGCAAATACGGCGTGAAGATGAAAGCTCTTTCACCGTCAATCCACATGATCCGCGCAAATATAGAGACAGAGATAGCACCGATAGTCGGAAGCAAGGAACAGGCTGAGGATCTCATTTCCTATATAAAGGATGGAGAAAACAGCGGTGACGGAGTGTGGGGCACGAGTATATTCGGAAAATCCATCGGAGATCTTATGGAGGACGGCATACGCAACAAGATCCAGCAGATGGATGATGAGTGTCAGATGAAGCTGCAGGAGACTATGCAGAAGATAGTAAATGATTCGAATGGTGGAATGATCTGTATAATAATCTGATTGACTTGTATACCCAATCTGGGTATAATAAATAAAAAAGTACCCAGATTGGGCACAAAGGAGCTGAAGATATATGGATATAAAAGAATTAAGGTATCAAACAGGATTAACTCAGAAGGAGTTTGCTGATACATTTTCTATTCCTGTAAGTACACTTAGAAAATGGGAACATGGTGAAAGTACACCGGCACCATATATAGTGAAGTTAATAGCTGATCAGCTGCCGGTTAATAAAGACTATCTGACAAAGATAAAGGATGATAAAGGAAATATGTTCTATTATGATAAAAAAGCAAAATGCTTAATGGACTCAAAAGGAACAAAAATTAGAACATATGAAGATCTGGATGGTGTAAAAAAACAAAATCTGCCACTATATGTCAGTGATCTGTACGAATCATACTATGAAATAGTAGACAGGTTTAATAGAGAGTGTGAGTTTGATAAAACGGAAGATATTATATGGAGATAAATTATAATAAAAAGATTGGAACATAAGAAAATGTATAATAATGAACGATGTCTAATATTTGATGAATCAGGTAATTTGGGAATTTCTGGAAGATATTTTGTAATTTCCTGCATAGATACGACAAGTGCCAAATCCTTACACAATATTATGAAAAGAAAATTGAAAATTGCTGGAGAAAAATTTCCTGAGTTGAAAACATTACATGCACACGAGATAAAAGCAAAAGATGCATATCCATGCGTAAAACATCATCTTCTCGAATGTATTATATCAAAAAATGTAACTATCTCATGCATTGTAGTAGATTTAAATCATATCGAACCAAGATTGTTAAAAGATAAAAATATTTTATATAATTTTGCTTCTAAACTTCTTATTTCTCGTCTCATTACAGAAAATGATGTAGGAACTAAGATAAATATACTTTTTGACAATAAAACAACAAAGATAGCTTCTAAAAATTCTTTACGAGAATACATAATTGCCCATATAGTATATGAAGAGAACTTGGATGTTGAAATTAATTTTGAATATAAAGATTCGGATGCGGGAGATGCCTTTATAATTCAAGCAGCGGATTATGTAGCTAATGCATTATATTCTAAATATGAATATAAAA
>CAVABC010000089.1:0-13039 GCA_963586665.1 Acutalibacteraceae bacterium | reverse complement strand
AGAACACCAGCCTTCCAAGCTGGATACGTGGGTTCGATTCCCATCACCCGCTTTGATACTGCAAATGTTCGCGGTATCAGATGTGTGTCTGTAGCTCAGTTGGATAGAGCACCGGCCTTCTAAGCCGGGTGTCGGGGGTTCGAATCCCTTCAGGCACATTTTTTATTTCATAGTGTTCCATATTGGTTCGTATGAAATAATATGGTGGGTATAGCGCAGTTGGTTAGCGCGCCAGATTGTGGCTCTGGAGGCCCAGGGTTCGAATCCCTGTATCCACCCTTTGCAGATCAATTTAGATCAGGCAATCAAGTGTCGTGCGCATTATATGCGTATCCGTGCGGCGCACGAGTATTACTCAAGGGCTATCGCCAAGCGGTAAGGCACAGGATTTTGATTCCTGCATTCGTTGGTTCGAATCCAACTAGCCCTGTTAATTAAATATATGGGATATTAGCTCAGGTGGTAGAGCACTTGACTTTTAATCAAGTTGTCCGGGGTTCGAATCCCCGATGTCTCATTCAAAAAAAGGAAACCATTACTCATAAGAGTGGTGGTTTTCTTAGTCTACGCAAGTTGTGGGAAATGCATTTAAGGATGGACTGGAGATGAAATAAATGTGGGTATTATATGCCTTTGGATCTGCACTTTTTGCAGGTCTTACATCGATACTGGCAAAATGCGGTATCAAAAAAACTGATTCAAATGTAGCGACAGCGATCAGGACGATTGTAGTTCTGATATTTTCGTGGATCATGGTATTTGTTGTTGGAGCACAGGGGCAGATCACGGATGTATCGGCAAAAACATGGATCTTTCTGATTCTTTCTGGAGCTGCGACCGGAGCTTCATGGTTGTGCTATTTCAGGGCACTTCAGATCGGTGATGTAAACAAAGTAGTGCCGATCGACAAGTCAAGTACAATACTTACCATCATACTTGCATTTATCTTTTTCAAAGAGGAGATAAGCGCACTCAAGCTGGTATGTGTCATACTTATAGCGATCGGTACATATATGATGATCACCAAAAAGGAGACATCAGAGGAAGCACAGAATAAGGCAAAAGGCTCTCATAGCTGGTTGTTTTATGCAGTGCTGTCGGCTGTTTTTGCAAGTCTTACCTCAATACTTGGAAAAGTCGGCATAGAGGGGATCAACTCAAACCTTGGAACTGCGATCAGGACGATAGTTGTGCTTATCATGGCATGGATCGTTGTTTTTGTCACAGGAAAACAGCACACCGTAAAGCAGATTGAGAAAAAAGAGCTTGGCTTTATCTGTCTTTCGGGACTGGCAACAGGTGGTTCATGGCTCTGCTATTACAAGGCATTGCAGGACGGACTTGCGAGCGTGGTAGTACCTATCGACAAACTCAGCATAGTTGTAACTATCGTATTCTCATACATAGTATTCAAGGAAAAGCTGACGATAAAATCATTTGCGGGATTGGTGCATATTATTGCGGGTACATTGCTTATGCTGTTGTAGTATACTTTCAAGGGGGATGTTCTCCTTAGGAGGGATCATCCCGGCAGCAAATCGCGTATTTTTATGCATACAAAACAAAATTATTGTAAAATTTCTTGACGTTTCCATATTTTTTTATTATTATTGTTAACCATAGAGATAATGGAGGTTGACAATAATGACATCAAAAACTAAATCACTGGTATATTGTGGACTTTTTACGGCACTTATAGCTGTCGGAGCGTTTATCAAAATACCTATCCCGGTAGTACCTTTTACATTGCAGTACCTGTTTACGATGATGGCGGGACTACTGCTTGGACCAAGACTTGGAGCACTTGCGGTTACATTTTACATGGTGCTGGGACTGATCGGACTGCCGATATTTGCCGAGGGTGGCGGTATCTGGTACATATTCAAGCCTAGCTTTGGATATATCATAGGATTTATAGTCGGTACATTTGTGACAGGATATATCGCACAGCAGATGAAGAAAAAATCCATGATAAACTATCTGTTTGCCAATCTGGCAGGATTGTTTTTCGTGTATGCGATAGGAATGATCTATTACTACATTATCTGCAATTTTGTGATAAACACACCGATAGCAGTATGGCCGCTGTTCTTATACTGCTTTATCTTAGCTGTACCGGGAGATCTGGCACTGAGCATACTCGGAGCACTGATGGTAAAGAGGGTAAAGCCGATACTTGGCATTGAAGCGATCGCCATGAAATCGAGAGCTTAGTTATAAAAGAGCATATGAGAGCGTGAATTTGTAATAATGCCTGAATGTATTTATAAAATGAATATATACAGAACGAGAGAAAAAAGGATACGAAGGAGATAAAAATGGATGCAATAACACTGGCACAGGAGATCATAGACGGAAGGAGGATCACAAGGGATGATGATCTGTCATTTTTCCTGACCTGTGATCTGGACGAGCTTTGCAAGGGCGCGGATATGATTAGGGAAAAGTTTGTCGGAGACAAGGTCGATCTGTGTTCGATAATCAACGGACGAAGTGGAAAATGCCCGGAGGACTGCAAATACTGCGCACAGTCAGCCCATCACCACACTGACTGTGAAGTATATGATTTTCTGCCTGAGGAGAAGATACTCGAGGCTTGCAGGATGAACGAAAATGAGGGCGTGGACAGATTTTCGATCGTCACTGCCGGAAAAGCACTGACAGGTGAGGAGTTTGACAAGGCGATACACGCATACGAGACGATGAAAAGAGAGTGCAATATCGATCTGTGTGCATCTATGGGATTTTTAAGTGCCGAGCAGCTTCACAGATTGCATGAGGCAGGGGTGAGCAGCTATCACCATAATATCGAGACTTCAAAGCGCAATTTCCCGAATATATGCACCACACACACCTACGACATGAAGATAGAGACACTTAAAAAGGTAAAAGCAGAGGGCATGTATGCCTGTTCCGGTGGCATTATCGGAATGGGCGAGACCTGGGAGGACAGACTGGATATGGCAGTAAGCCTTGCGGAGTTTGGGGTGGATTCTATACCGATAAACGCACTTATGCCGATCCCGGGTACACCGCTTGAGGGACTTGAGCGTATCAGTGAGCCGGATATACTGCGTACCATTTCATTTTTCAGATACATAAACCCAAAGGCAGACATACGACTTGGAGCCGGCCGCGCGCTGCTTACAAATGACGGAGAACTTGCATTTAAGTCAGGTGCATCTGCTACGATCACAGGAAATATGCTTACCACGGTAGCCTGTGCCACGATAAGAAGCGACCGCCAGATGCTTGAGGATATCGGCAGAGAGGTGCTTACTGTTAATGCGTAATTCTGACACATGGCTGTCAGGCTATGTGCCACAAAGTTAAAATATTGTAGGGTGTTTCCGTAAATACCGGAAGCATATCAGAAAGGAAATAAAATGAGCAGATCATTATTTGTAACAGGAACGGGAACGGACATAGGAAAGACCTATGTTGCCGGACTTATAGTAAAAAAGCTGGCAGATGAAGGAAAAAATGCCGCATATTATAAAGCTGCCATGAGTGGAAATGACAGAAAAGATGATGGGACACTCATACCGGGTGATGCACTCTTTGTGCAGCAGATATCAGGGATAAAGCAGCCGCTTGAGGAAATGTGTCCATACATTTACGAGAATGCATATTCACCACATCTGGCATCACGTATCGAGGGGCATCCGGTGGAAATGTCGGTGGTAAAGGCAGGATACGAGGATGTCTGCAAAAAGTATGATTATGTCACCATGGAGGGCAGTGGTGGAATACTCTGTCCGATATGTTTTGACGAGGCAAAGATACAGCTTGAGGATGTGATAAAAGAGCTTGATATGCCTTCTATCATAATCGCGGATGCAGGACTTGGCACGATAAACAGTGTTGTGCTTACGGTAGAATATATGAAAGCGCATGAGCTTCCTGTAAAGGGCATTATATTCAACAATTATCATCTGGGTAATGTGATGGAGGATGACAATATCTATATGTGCGAATATATGACAGGACTTCCTACACTGGCAAAGGTAAAGCCGGGCGATACAGAGCTTGAGATAGACGTGGAAGTACTTGCTGGTCTATACGAGTGATATAAGTATACTACAGTTGATAATAGCGGGTTACTGCTAAGTGGGAGCGGTAACAACAGTGCGGTATATATCAGAAAAAGGAGAAACAGATTATGATATGGTATCCATATGAACAAATGAAAACTATGAAGGCACCTTACAAGATCATCGATGCCGATGGTGTTTATCTATATACCAAAGACCAGAAGCTGATCGACTCGGTATCATCGTGGTGGTGCATGATACACGGATACAAGCATCCTGAACTTACGGCTGCCATAAAGGAGCAGGCAGATTATTTCTGCCATGTGATGCTCGGGGGACTGACACATGATCCGGTACAGAAATTATCAAAAAAGCTCGAGGAGTTTCTGCCGGGAGATCTTGACTACTGCTTTTTCTCAGATTCGGGAAGTGTGGCTGTAGAAGTATCGCTTAAGATGGCATTGCAGTACAACACCAATCAGGGCAGGAAAAGACCTCTCGCACTTGCGTTAGAACACGCTTACCACGGAGATACGTTTAAAGCTATGGAAGTGGGCGATGATGAGGATTATCATTTTGCCTTTGAGGAGAAAACCGGAGTAGTACATATTCCAACAGAGATCCCGGCACTTGAGGAGGCTTTTGAAAAATATCACGATGAGCTTAACTGCTTTATAGTGGAGCCGCTTTTACAGGGAGCGGGCGGAATGAGGATGTATGATATATCTTTCCTTGAAAGAGCAAGAGAACTGTGCGATAAGCATGATGTGCTGCTCATCTTTGATGAGGTGGCAACCGGCTTTGGACGTACCGGCAACAGATTTGTCGCCGATCTGGTTCTTCCAGATATACTTGTGCTTGGAAAAGCACTGACAGGAGGCTATATCGGTCATGCAGTTACAGTGGCAAACCACAAGGTATTTGATGCATTTTACAGTGACAATGACAGACACGCGCTGATGCACGGACCGACATTTATGGGAAATGCACTCGCCTGCGCCGTAGCACTCAAAGGCATAGAGATATTTGAGCGCGAGGACTACATGAGCAAGGTCAAAAAGATCGAGGAGATCTCAAAGCGCGAGATGGCGGATTTTACAGATCCACGTATCAAAGAGGTGCGCATCATGGGAGGCTGTACCTGTGTGGAGGTGTACGATCCTGCAGTACTTTCGGGCTTCCAGCAGTTTGCGTATGAACGAGGCGTATTCTCAAGACCGTTTTTGTCATATATGTACTCTATGGTGCCGTATGTGATAGAGGAGGCAGAGCTGATAAAGATATTTGATGTCATGAAGGAATGGTTTGCCAGATAAACGACATAACTATATAAAATATGTAAATAATGCGTATAATCGTAATGATTGTACGCTTTTTTTAGTATAAAGGGCTTGATTTGGTTGCGGAATAAAAGTTTTTATTATATAATGTATAGAAAATGTGGGAAATTTTACCTAAAGAACGATCAGAAAAGGGGAAAAATGGCTGTACGAACAGAGCGCATGAAAGAAATTCTGGATATAAGATTTGAGAATCCGGAGAAAGAAAAAGAATTATGTATACAGATGCTTTCGGGAGAATGTGATAAATACACCGAAGCTTTTGGCAGGACTTATCTGGGAGATGCATATCACTCTCTTGGACAGGCAGACTGTGCACTGCCGGAGTGTGAGATGGCACTGGCATTGGCTGAGGATGAAGGTTATGAGAATCTGTTGTCTGTGTTGTACAACTTGTTAGGCATCATATATATGTACAATGATGATGAGCAGAGCGCACTGGATTATTTCTTTGATGGTATCAGGCTGGCAGAAAAGATGGATGACAAGATGATGCATGCCGCATTGCTGTCGAACATCGCGTATGTATACAGAGATGCCGGTGCATATGATAAGGCTGAGGAGATGATCGATGAGATCAGTGGTATGATCCGTGATGCAAGACACAATGATGCGAATGTAGAGATAGAAGAGCTGGATTATGATCTTGACAAAATACGGATGATGCTCCAGAAACATGAGACGGATGCTGCATGGGAGCGCATGCAAAAGCCTGCGATACAAAGTGATGATAGTCATGATAACTATATCAATTTTGCAATCTACTATGAGCAGAAGGGTGATAAAGAGCAGTGCAGCAGATATATAGATGCGGCACTTTTGAATTTGGAAAATGAGATAAATATGTATGAGAGGATAATTTATCTTCTTAAACTTATAGAGATAGCTATATATGCACATCTATATGAGAAAGCGGATGAGATATCACATATTGCAGAAGAGCTTTTGGAGAAGATAGGCACAGTCGGTAAATGGACAAAACTCATGGAGTACAGGATTGAGATCTATGAGGCACAGGGCAGAAAACAGGAGCTTGAAAAAGCATATGAACAATATTATGAATATGACCAGATCTATGAGGAAGAAAAGAGACACGCGGTTATAACAAGGGTAAGAAGAAAGATTGAATTGCTTCAGGAAATCGACAGAAAGCAGGAGATAGAGCAAAAACAGGCTAAACTGGTCGATAAGAGATCGCTGGATGAACTTACCAGATTATATAACAGATGGGGATTTAAGAATAAGCTGAAGGAGATGTACAGACAATATGCAGGTCAGGGAAAAACGCTGGCACTTGGTATATTAGATATAGATTTTTTTAAGGAATATAATGATACCTACGGACACGTTGCAGGTGACAGAGTTATTAAGGTTGTTGCGGATACACTGTACTACAATATTGAGGATAGTGGCATAGCAGGGCGTTATGGCGGCGATGAGTTTCTGTTTGCTGTTTATGATAAGTCAGGTGCGCAGCTGAAAGAACTGTTTGAGGGCATAAAATCGGAACTCCAGGCACAAAAAATTGATAATGAAAAGTCGAAAGTATCAGAGTTTGTCACCATTACAATAGGAGCGATAGTTACGAAATTTGAGAAGACTATGGATTTTACATATTGTATACATGAAGCGGATAAGGTACTTTATGAGGTAAAAAACAACTCTAAAAATGGATATATGATAAAAGAGCTTTGGTAGGAATATATGATGGATAAGCGTAAGGAAATTATAAAATACAGATTTACAGATCCAAAGAAGGCATATGATATATGCTGCAGGCTGCTTGAACAGGGCATTCAGTCAGGGAATGATTATGAGCAGGCATATGCGTATCTTTATATGGGAGACACGCTTTTTTCCATGGGGAATCTGGATGAAGCGCTCAGATATATGTCGATATCTGAGAATGTCCAGAAGCAGAATGGGTTTGATGATCTTTTGATGAAGACATATAACATAATTGGTGTAATCTATATTACAATGGGTGATACACTACTCGCGCTGGATTATTATCACAAAGCAATGACTCTTGCAAAAAAATATAAAAACAATACCCTTGTAGCAATGATCTACAGCAATGTAGGTTCGCTGCTGACTAATATAGGTGATGCATCAAAGGCGGCAGAGTACTTTGATCTGGCAAATGAGTGCCGACAGAAAAAAGGCATCGATGACAATGATATATCGTTTAATATTGTGCAGTTTTATATGAATGTCTGTGAGGGATATATCAATGAAAAGAAATATGAGCAGGCAAGGGATTATCTGGATAAGGTGCTTCCAACCATAAACGTCGATGAGATCGCAGAGATTGACAGAATGGTGATTATTCATATATATGTCATGATATATTATAACCTGGGAGAGTATGACAAGGCATATGAGATGAGCATAAAGGCAACCGGGATGAACTGGCAGAAATGGCAGGATGTTGAGGTGTTTGAAGATTATATCGATATAGCGGAGGTTCTGGTAAATACAGGACATATCTTACAGGTGAAAAAGCTGATCAAGGAGCTTGATGATGTTGCGGAGTATACAGATATTGACAATAGAAGACTTAAGGTCTGCAGGATACGTATTCAGATGTACGAGCATACAGGTCAGAAAGAACTGCTGAGTGAGCAGCTACACAGATATTACAGTATTAAAAAGAATACGAATGTACAGCGGAATAATGTCATAATATCCGCGATAGATAACAGATGCAGACTCGAGCAGGAACGCAGGGAAAATCAACGTCTAAATGAGGATAACATAAAGCTGCTAAAAGAGAGTGAGATTGATGAGCTGACAGGCATTTACAATAGATTTGCATTTAAGCGCAGATATGACAAGCTGTACAGATATGCTCTTAAGAACGGACATACATTATGTGTGGGAATATTTGATGTGGATCATTTTAAAGCCTACAATGACACCTATGGACATTTAAAGGGAGATGAATGTCTGAAATTTGTTGCGCGTATATTGCGGAAAACTTCTGATGGAGATTACTGCGTGGCAAGATACGGTGGGGACGAGTTTGTTTTTATGGCAAATAATGTCACGGAGGATGATGTCAGAGACTTTGCAGGCAGACTTGTAGACAATATCAGAAAAGAAAATGTTTTATTTGAGTCAAACCATCCGTCGGGGCATGTTACTATATCAGTCGGTGCGATATTATGTAAGAGCGTGGAGGAAATGAAGCTTACAGAGCTAGTAAAACAGGCGGATAAAGTGCTCTATGAGGTGAAACAGTCAGGTAGGGATGGCTATAAAGTAAGAACAGAGTAATCAGTAATTTAAGTAGGACAGGAGCAGAATATGAAAACATTAATAGTTGTAGATATGCAGAATGACTTTATAGATGGAGCACTTGGCACAAAAGAGGCACAGGCAATCGTACCCAATGTCGCAGCAAAGATCAAAGAATATCAGGAAAATGGTGATGAGATAATCTTTACAAGAGATACCCATGGTGAGGATTATCTCGATACACCGGAGGGCAAAAAGCTTCCTGTAAAGCACTGCATAAAAGGTACAAAAGGCTGGGAGATAGCGGATGGTCTTTATGTGGATGGAGCAGACTGCATCGACAAGCCAAATTTCGGATGGCCGCACTGGAACGAGCGGAAATTTGAGGAAATCGAGCTGGTCGGACTTTGCACGGATATATGTGTTGTCTCAAATGCACTGATCTTAAAAGCACAGTTTCCGGATGTGCCGGTTTCAGTGGATGCCGCGTGTTGTGCGGGCGTTACACCTGAGAGCCATGAGGCAGCACTTGTTACCATGAAGATGTGTCAGATTGATGTAAAAGGGGAGGAGTAATGTTTACTCCTCCAATCTATATCCGGCTTTAAAAACAGTCTTAAGGCAATCTCCTATATCTAGTTTTTTACGCAGTCTTTGTATATGCAGATCGAGAGTTCTCGACTCGACAGAGTACTCAGTTCCCCATATTTCTTCGTATATTTTTTCCCTGAAAAGTGTGATATTTTTATTGCGCATCAAAAGTTCAAGCAGCTCAAACTCCTTTGGCGTAAGCTCGATATGTTTTCCGGCTTTTGTAACGGTCTGATTTTCAGTATCGATAGTTATGTCCTTAAAAGTAAGCTGCTGATCCATCTTGTTATAGCGTCTTAACACGATATTTACCCGGGCTAAAAGCTCCACGATCTCAAATGGTTTTACCATATAATCTTCCGCACCGGATGTAAGTCCTCTCATTCTGTCATCTAAAGCAGCTTTCGCTGTGAGGAATATCACAGGTATGCCAAGTGGCTTTATATATTCCATAAGTTCAAAACCACTGAGCTTTGGCAGCATCACATCAAGTATTATCAGGTCAAAATTTCTTTCTTCAAGAATATCAGCCGCCTCCATACCGTCAAAGGCACAGGTGCAGTTGTAGCCTGCTTTCCCGAGATTTAATCGGATGAGGTCTGATATCGGTTTTTCGTCTTCAACTATAAGTATTTCTATCATGCTATCCCTCTCTTAATACAAACTCTTTAAATCTCGGCAGTGTAAAATCCAGATGTCCATACTCAGGTGATGTTATCACACCTTTTTTAATAAGCCGGTTTCTGTATACACTAAAACTGTTCGAGGCTTTTTTCATAGTTTTTCTTATTGCTTCCACTTTGTTATCAGCAGTTTTTGCCATTGCAGTCAAAAGCTCCTTATCACTTTTAGACAGCTCACTCCACACTTTCTCATAGACATATTCTTCGAGATACTGGCTGAATTCAGGCAGTACATTTTCCCATGTGGTTTCGTTTTTCCAGCAAAGGTAACCTAAAACCTGAAATGCAAATGGATACCCTTTTGTCTCTTTTGCCATTAAAGCAGCTTCTTCGTCAGACAGATCAAATATGTTTTTATATTTTTCTGCTATCATGCCAATATTCAAAGGGCGGAGTTCCATTTTAGGTGCTCTATACAAAAAGGTAAGAGTTTTTTCGTTCTGCAGCTCATATATATTTTCATACAAGCCTGTCATTAATAAAAATACAGGTAAATCCTGTCTCATATATATCTGAAACAGGCTTACAAATTCCTTCATGGTATCATTGCAGACCGCCTCATCTATTGTAACAAGAACTCTTTTATTTTTCTTGTTTATCCGTTCAAGCATCCTTGTGACTGCGATATTTATATCCGTGATAGGCGATACACCTTCTATCTCAACACCGAGTCCTAAAAAAGACAGATTGATCTTTGCCTCACGAAATAGCTCAGACAGAGTTGGATTATTGCTCAGATTTGCAGCAAATGAATGTAATAAATCCCTTTCAGGGCTTAAATCAATGACTATCCAGCTATCTTCTGAACGTAATTTTTTTGTTATTTCCGTGAGCATTACCGTCTTTCCGGAACCTCTTACACCGGTTATCATGCAGACCTGATAACCGGGATTTTCATCTTCAAATGTCTCAATGATCTCGGATGTCTGCATACTTCTGTTTATCAGACTGATAGGTTCTTTTCCAAAGGACAGTGAAAAAGGATTTTTTGCCATATATACCCCCTTGATTTTAGTTTTATAACTTTTTATAACTCTTTAATAGTTTTATAACTTTTTATAACTTTTTTGTCAAGGTTAAAAATTATTAAATACTTTTTTAAGTACAATCGCAATGCTGATTGAAATAAGAAGGTAGCAGTGATACAATCGAGGCATATTAATATATATTTAAGCAAAAAAAGAATGTTTTAGAAGATAGTACAATTATGGGGGAAATATGTATAACGATAAAGGAAACACAAAGTATCTGAAACTGTTAAAACAGAACTATTCATCAAGTCAGGATGTGATCAGGGAGATAATAAACCTCTCAGCGATCATCAACCTGCCAAAGGGCACGGAATTTTTCTTAAGTGATATACATGGTGAGTATGAGGCTTTTTTACATATCATGAACAACTGTTCCGGTGTCATCAAGGAAAAAGTCGATCTGATATTTAAAAATACATTGTCAGATTATGACAGACAGGAGCTTTGCACACTCATCTACTATCCGAGAGAGAAGATGGCGATGCTCGATGAACAGAACAAGATTGATGCTGACTGGTATGCGATGACGCTCAATCATCTGATACTTGTGGCAAAAGTGCTTTCATCGAAATATACAAGATCCAAGGTGCGAAAAGCACTGCCGCAGGAATATGCTTATATAATTGATGAGCTTTTACATGCGCAGGAGGACGAGGACGCAAATCAGGTCAGATACCACAAACAGATATTAAAGACGATAATAGATCTCGAGGATGCCGATGAATTTATAATCGCGCTTTCCGCGCTTATAAAGAGGCTTGCGGTCGATCATCTGCACATAGTAGGCGATGTTTTTGACAGAGGCGGAAACGCTGATAAAATACTCGATCTGCTTTATGATTATCATTCACTGGATATCGAGTGGGGTAATCATGACATCCTGTGGATGGGCGCGGCATGCGGAAATGATGCGTGTATCTGCAATGTCATACGTAATAATCTTAAATACAATAATGTGGAAATCCTTGAAAACGCATATGGAATAAGTCTGAGCCAGCTTATGCTCTTTGGTATGAAAACCTATGGCATAGATGATGGGATAAAGGCTGCAAAAGCCGCGATCACTGTAATGCTTTTTAAAATTGAGGGCCAGCTTATATTAAATCATCCTGAGTATGAGATGGGAGATAGGCTGATGCTTGACCGCATTGATGATATGCAGGACCTTGGAGTGGAAAGGAGCAGTTTCCCAACGGTAGATCCAAAAGATCCGTATGAGCTTACTGCGGAGGAAAATATGATCATGCGAAAGCTGCATAGACAGTTTGTTTCGGGACAGCGTCTCAGAAAACACATACAATTTCTGTATGATAATGGAAGCATGTACAATGTATACAATGGAAATCTGATTTACCATGGTTGTGTTCCGGTCGATAAAAATGGAGCGTTCGACAAGCTGTGTATAGATGGCGAGCTGTATCATGGAAAGGCACTTCTTGGAAAGTGCGAGGAAAAAGCCAGAGCTGCGTATGTGGATAACCCGGATAAGGACGATGTGGATTTTATGTGGTTTTTGTGGGGAGGGGAGAAATCTCCTCTGTGTGGTAGAAAATTAAAGACATTTGAGCGTGAATACATAAGCGACAAAAGGTTATGGAAAGAAGAGTCAAATCCGTATTACAGCAAGTATTATGATGAAAGCTTCTGCTGTCAGATACTTCATGAGTTTGGACTATATGATGAAAGTTCGCATATCATAAACGGTCACACGCCTGTTCATGCGATTGAGGGAGAAAACCCTGTCAGGGCAAACGGAAGACTGTTTGTGATTGACGGAGGGTTCTGCCGTTCAATGAACAAAACAACCGGAATTGCGGGCTATACACTCATCTACAATTCCCATGGTCTACGCCTCAAGGCGCATACTCCGTTTACATCGGTTGAGGATGCTCTCATAAACAATACCGATATTGAGTCATCATCAGAGGTGGAGGAAAAGGACAAACATCGTACGCTAGTAAGGGATACGGATATAGGAAAGCGCCTGATGGGTGAGATTGCTGATCTTCAGATGCTGCTTAAAAATTACAGAAAATTATGATTTTGTTGTAATAACAACATAAATCAAAAAAGCCATATTGTATATTAGAGTTGTGATCAATGCAAACTATATACGATAT
>CAVABC010000088.1:0-13302 GCA_963586665.1 Acutalibacteraceae bacterium | reverse complement strand
GAAAGGTAAGATTTCGATAATAGTACCATGTTATAATGAGCAGGAAGCATTGCCTCTTTTTTATCCGGAGGCTGTAAGAGTACTGGAATCTATAGATTATGATTATGAGCTTATATTTGTAAATGACGGCTCAAAAGATGATACATTAAAGGTATTAAAAGATCTGGCACAAAGAGATGTACATGTTACATATCTGTCATTTTCACGCAATTTTGGAAAGGAAGCGGCTATGTATGCCGGATTTTGCAATGCAAAGGGGGACTATGTGGCTGTCATGGATGCCGATCTGCAGGATCCACCGGCACTTTTACCTGATATGTTAAAGTATCTTGAATCAGGAGAGTATGACAGTGTTGCTACGAGACGTGTATCACGCGCCGGAGAGCCTCCTATCAGAAGTTGGTTTGCACGACAGTTTTACAAGATCATAAACAGGATATCTGATGCTGATATAGTAGATGGAGCCAGAGATTATAGACTTATGAAGAGGAACATGGTCGATGCGATAGTATCTATGGGAGAGTACAATCGCTTTTCTAAAGGTATTTTTGGCTGGGTTGGTTTTAAAACATATTGGTATCCTTATGAGAATGTTGAGCGTGTGGCAGGCGAGACAAAGTGGAATTTCTGGAAACTTTTCAAATATGCTATTGATGGAATCATCAATTTTTCGCAGGCACCGCTTAGTATTGCTTCATGGTTTGGTATGGGAATGACAGGATGTGCATTCCTGATGCTTATTGTAATAATTGTAAGACGGCTTATATTCGGCGACCCTGTTGCGGGATGGGCATCTATGATCTGTGTGATCATATTTATAGGAGGTATACAGTTGTTCTGTCTTGGTATAATGGGACAATATATTGCCAAGACATATATGGAATCAAAGCATAGACCTCATTTTATCATTTCAGATTCCAATAAGGATGATGCTGTGAATATAAAATAGGATTATAGTCAGGTGATATGTTATGAAATATACAGAAACCAATGAGTGGAAAGATTATTTAGAGCTGGTAGATAAAAGACCGGCTCTTTTTACTAAAAATGGATATCTTGATATTGTACTGGATGACAATATAATAAATGAGTATGTATCTAAACAAAATGTAAAACTTGGAGTGGTATATACATTCAGAAAATTGAATTTTAAGTATATTTCTAAGCTATGGCATACGATAGATCGTATATGTGATAGAGACTGTAAAATTAAGATAAAAGATGATGTTGTCATATATAATGAAAATGGATCCAAAGAACGCAACTCCTTGAGAATAGTGGACTGTGTGTTATGTGCTATAATTGGTATGGCAATTTTTATATGTGTGTCAAAACTATTAAATATTATTGAAGATAAAGCTATGGGAGTTATATTTGGTGGTAATTTGAACTGGATTCAGAGTGCTGTTGATATTGGTGTATTTGGATTGATTAGTGCGGGGTTAAACGCAAGTTTTAAGATACCGGATATCTCAGAAAGCTTTAAAAAGATAGGATATAGTTTTATTGATGTAGGTAGAATCATAAAATTTATTTTTACAACTAAAAGATAAGGAGAAAATTATGCAAAATTGTTTCATTCCGGCAAATATTATACTGCCAAAAGAGAACACAGATATGAAGAAATGGTCAGTTATAGCCTGCGATCAGTTTACAAGTCAAGCAGATTACTGGAATGCTGTGGAAAAGTATGTGGGTGATGCACCATCGACACTCAATGTGGTATTTCCGGAGATATATTTGGGAAATGTGAAGAATGATAAGAATTGTGCATGTGAAAGTAGTAGTGCGGATGATCATGCAACTGCATATGCAGCAATGTCAGATTCAGAGCGTATCACCTGTATCAATTCTACAATGGAAAAATATTTATCAGATGGTACTTTGCAGCAGGCGGTTACAGACGGATATGTATTCGTGGAACGCACCACAGAGTCAGGAGTACGTCTTGGAATAGTAGGACTCGTAGATCTGGAAGACTATGATTTTGATCCGAAGAATCCTACACTTATCAGGGCAACAGAGGGCACGGTTATCTCTCGTATACCACCTAGAGTGAAGATCAGGGAGCACGCAGCAATTGAGCTTCCTCATGTCATGCTTCTGGTGGATGATCCTGTTGATGAGGCAAATGATGCACGTGATAATGGAAAATTTACAGGTGTTGACAATATCGAAAACAGTATGCAGGAAAGTGTAGATAATATCGGGAACATAGAGCATGGAATAATAGAATATGTGTATTCTTTAAAAGACAGCTTCCGCAAGCTTTATGACGCAGACCTCATGCAGGACGGAGGTCACATCCGTGGCTATGCTATCGAGGGAGAGGCTGCGAAGCAGGTAACAGCAGCATTTGCGAAAAAGCAGGAGCTGTGTGGAGGCTTCCTCTTTGCGGTAGGTGATGGAAACCATTCTCTTGCCACAGCAAAGACATGTTGGGAAAATATCAGGAAATCCGGAAAATACACAGATGAACAGTTGAAAACTCATCCGGCGAGATATGCTCTTGTGGAAATCTGTAACTTACATAGCAAAGCTCTGGAGTTTAAGCCTATCCACAGACTTCTTACAAAGGTGAATGTGGAAGATATGCTCGCATTTTTCAAGGAGCAGCTTAAAGAACAGGAACTTGAGAGTTCAGATGGGGATGAGATTATTTTTGAATATATTAAGGCAAGTTATAGTATAAATGAGAAATCCAATGAAAAATTAACCGGTTTAGATGAGAATACTTCAGGATGTGATGAGTCAGTTTGTACATATGGATTAAATATCACAAACAGAGGTGACCGTCTCCCTGTTGAGATACTTCAGGGAATACTTGATAAATATCTTGAATTGCATAATGAGACAGAGATTGACTATATCCATGGCGATGATGCACTTCATGGACTTGCAAAAGAGACAAAAGGATGTGGAATTTTTCTTCAGTCAATCGACAAGAGCACACTCTTCCCTGCAATCAATGCAGGTGGTGTGCTCCCTAGAAAGACATTTTCCATTGGTGAAGCTAATGAGAAGAGATATTATATGGAGTGCCATAGCATACAGGCAAAGTAAAGCCTACCGCTATTGATATAGTATTTTATCTAAGAATCTCAGTCAGATCAGCTTCCGGAGTAGTTGTCGGTGCTATATTGTAGTTTTCTACAAGGAAATTCAGCACATTTGGAGAGATAAATGCCGGCAGGGTAGGTCCAAGTTTGATATTTTTGATACCGAGGTATAGCAGCGTAAGCAGTATACATACAGCCTTCTGCTCATACCACGAGAGTACCATTGAGAGTGGCAGTTCGTTCACACCGCAGTCAAAGGCTTCGGCAAGGGCAATTGCCACTTTTATTGCAGAGTAGGCATCATTGCACTGTCCCATATCCATGATCCTTGGAAAATCACCGATCTTTCCGAGGTCGAGATCGTTGAAACGGTATTTACCACACGCAAGTGTGAGTATTATGGAGTCGGAAGGTGTCTGCTTTACAAACTCAGTAAAGTAATTTCTTCCCGGACGTGCTCCGTCACAGCCTCCGACAAGGAAGAAATGACTTATCGCGCCTGATTTTACAGCTTCAACAATCTGGTCAGCAGCACCGAGTACGGTACCGTGAGCAAAACCGGTAGTCACTGTGTTTCCGCCATTTATACCTGTCATCACATGATTGTCTGTATATCCACCAAGCTCTAAAGCCTTTTCAATTACCGGTGTAAAATCTTTTGTGCATCCGCAGCCTGTCTCATCGGAGCCTTTACACTGGCAATTTTCAGATGTTTCTGAAATATGCACAACATCAGGGAACGAAACTACTTCGGTGGTGAATACCCTGTCCTTATAGCTTGGTTTTGGCGGCATAAGGCAGTTTGTGGTAAATAAAACAGCTCCCGGTATATCAGCAAATTCGCGCTGCTGGTTCTGCCAGGCAGTGCCGAAATTACCTTTTAAGTGAGAATATTTTTTTAGCTCTGGGTAGGCATGCGCAGGAAGCATTTCGCCATGCGTGTAAATATTGATACCTTTATCTTTGGTCTGCTCTAACAGCATCTTAAGATCGAGCAGATCATGACCTGTAACAACGATGAACGGTCCTTTTTCTATTGTAAGAGGTACTGTAGTAGGAACAGGATTGCCGTAGGTTTCGGTATTGGCACGATCCAGTAGTCCCATACACTTGAAGTTTACCTCGCCCACCTTCATTACGATAGGGAGAAGCTCATTCATACACCAGTCTTGCCCGATAGCACAGAGCGCTTCTGTAAAGAATTTATCTACTTCGGCGTCCTCATATCCCAGTACCATCGCATGATATGCGTATGCAGCCATACCTCTTATACCGAAAAGAATAAGTGATTTGAGGGATCTGATATCTTCATCGGCATTCCATATCTTTGCTATATCGTAGTCACGGCTGTTATTTGATGTACTGCAATTATCAGCCATAGATGGTGTGTTGATATTTGAGGTGGCATGAATTTTATCTATCATTACATTGATTGTCTCTTCATTGAAATTCACATTTGTTATAGTCGTGAAAAGTCCTTCGATTATAATTCGCTTTTCTTCCTTTGTTGGTTCTTTGCCGTTCATGCTTTGAGCCATTCCTATGAGTGCGCCTGTGAGCTTGTCCTGTAGATTTGCCACATCGGCATTTTTTCCACATACACCGGCAGCTCCTGTACAGCCTGTGCATCCTGCAGTCTGTTCACACTGAAAACAGAACATTTTATTATCCATTTTAAAAATCCTCCTGAAATTGATTTTAATTACTGTGTTTATAGTTGTTTTTGTGTCATGGATGCTGTATCCGTGTCACAGGAAGTATGATATTCGATTACAAAAATAAAATATGTTGTTAAAACAACAAAAGAATTGGAAGGATATGGAACACAATTTGTATAAGAAAATTCTAAAAAAGAGGTGGAAATGTAATTGTTATACAAAAAAGCATTATCTACCTACACAAACACAAGTTGAAAGTGTATAATAATAACAAAATTAAATTCAAAGGGGACAACAATGGGAAAGTACTTTGGAACAGATGGTTTCCGTGGTGAAGCCAATGTTAATCTTACAGCAGAACACGCATACCAGATCGGAAGATTTTTAGGCTGGTATTATGGAGAGTTAAAAAAGCAGAAGCAGATGGATGAGCCGGCTAAGATAGTAATAGGAAAAGACACAAGACGTTCAAGCTATATGTTTGAGTATTCACTTGTATCAGGGCTTACAGCATCAGGCGCAGATGCATATCTGCTTCATGTTACAACTACACCATCAGTGGCATATGTAGCCAGAACAGATGAGTTTGACTGTGGTATCATGATCTCAGCAAGCCACAATCCATACTATGACAATGGTATTAAGCTCATAAACAGCAATGGTGAGAAAATGGATGAGGAGACAATTCTTCTGATTGAGGATTACATAGATGGTAATCTCCGTCTTTTCGGACAGGAGTGGAAAGAACTTCCATACGCTCACAAGGATGCGATCGGATGTACTGTTGACTACGTTGCAGGACGTAATCGTTACATGGGTTATCTCATTTCACTTGGTGTGTATTCATTCAAGGGCATGAAGGTCGGACTTGACTGTGCCAACGGAAGCTCATGGAACATGGCAAAATCAATATTTGAGGCACTTGGAGCAAAATGTTATGTCATCAACAATGAGCCAAACGGTCTTAATATCAACAACAATGCCGGATCTACACATATCGAGGGACTTCAGAAGTATGTTGTAGAAAAGGGGCTTGATGTAGGCTTTGCATACGATGGAGATGCCGACAGATGTCTCTGCGTGGATGAGCTTGGAAACGTGATCACAGGAGATCATATCCTGTATATTTATGGAAAATACATGAAAGAGCGTGGCAAGCTTGTTACAAATACTGTAGTCACAACAGTAATGTCAAACTTCGGTCTTTATAAAGCTTTTGACGAGCTTGGAATTGGTTATGCAAAGACAGCAGTAGGCGATAAATATGTATATGAGTATATGCAGCAGAACGGCTGTCGTATCGGTGGCGAGCAGTCAGGACACATTATCTTCTCTAAATATGCATCAACAGGAGATGGTATCCTTACCAGTCTTAAGATGATGGAAGTAATGATGGCAAGAAAGCAGAAGATGAGCCAGCTTTGTGAAGGACTTACGATCTACCCACAGGTGCTTCAGAACGTACGCGTAGCTGACAAGGCAGAGGCACTTGCAAATCCGGAGGTACAGGCTGCAATCGATCAGGTTACAGCTGAGCTTGGCGATACAGGAAGAATTCTTGTGCGTGAGTCAGGTACAGAGCCTGTTATCCGTGTCATGGTAGAGGCAGAGAGTGAAGAAATCTGTCAGAAATACGTAGATATGGTAGTGGCAAAGTTAAAATAAAATACAACAAATATAAGATATTCTACAAAAGCTGTGTGATCGCAATAGGATCATGCAGCTTTTGCAATTTAAAATACAAATCAGTATACATGATATAAGAATTAAGTGGGAAATAATGGCAATAATGTATATTGGAGGGATATGTGTATGCTGAGTTTCTTAATTTTTTTTGTATTAGTACTTGGAATTGTTGTATTTGGTGTCATTTTGTGTATAATTATTACGGCACATCATAAGAGTGATGAGCAGCAGGAACAGGAGGATGAACGACAGCTTGAGTTTATCCGGGCGTATAAGGAGCGCAAAGAGAAACATTGAATTTAAAGGATTATGTAGTTAAAGATATACAGCAGACATTACAATACCTGCCATCGGCAGTATATCTGGCATTGGCATGTATTGTAATATATGTATTTTTGTGGCTGATGCATTATCTTTTTCATATTCGCGGAGTGTCCAAAAAGGATGGTCGCAGAAGAAAGATAATGAATAATATAGTGCATATGCTGTGCTGTGGAGCATTTGCAGCATATATTTACATGCTTGTTATGATAGTATACTATTCCAGAGAGCCGGGAAGCCGGAGCGGAGTGATCGATATGGAACTGTGGAGCACATGGGGGACTACCATGCAGACTCATGCGTATTTCATAGAAAATATAATACTTTTTGTGCCGTTTGGAATATTATTTCCGATGGTATTTAAGAAATGGTTTAGATGGTTTACAATTCCGGCAGGGGCTCTGATCAGTGCTGGGATAGAGTATACGCAGCTTGTGACAGGGCGCGGATATTGCCAGATAGATGATCTGGTTACCAATACTGCTGGTGCGGTGATTGGATTTGTGATATTTTTGATGGGTTATATGATACATTTAATATGGGGAAAATGTGAAGAACATTAAGGCTTTCTTAAGAATTCTTAATTCGATAGCACAGGACATTTTTTGCGGATGTTCTGTGCTATAATTTTTTTCGGCAGCATTCATGGTTACATGAAGCGTAAGCATACATATTAATAAGCATCGGCACTTACAGCATGATCGGTAATGGAAACAGTATGTATAGTGATCAAAGCATATATGTATGAGAAAAGAAAAAGAGGAATAAGATGAAAAACGTACTAGAGTGGCTCGAAGCCACGGTAACAAAACATCCTGACAAGATTGCATTTTCAGACACAAAGGACAGTATAACCTTTAAAGAAGTGTCTGATATTGCAAGAAATACAGGAACATATCTGATAGAAAAGCTTGGCGTAGACAGGACACCGGTCGCAGTCTTTGCGGGCAGAAGGATGGTAACACCTGCATATTTCCTTGGAGTTGTATACTCCGGCAGACCTTACGCACCGATCGATGCCTCACTGCCGGATAAGAGGATTGAAAAAATCCTTGAAAATCTGCAGCCTAAGGCTATTGTCGCAGACAGGGACAGCTTGGAGCATGTAAACAGTATAGTTGATGAACTGGCTAAGAATACTGATTTTGGCAGACCACAGGTATTTGTGGCAGAGGATATTGCCGGAAAGAATGAGTCAGGCAAGGCAGATGACATTGCAGATGCAGATAATAAAAAGCTTGCAGCAGTCCGCAGTCAGATGTCAATGACAGATCCTCTGTATATCATTTATACATCGGGATCGACAGGAAATCCTAAGGGGGTAATGACATCGCATCTGTCGCTTATGACATATATCAATGCATACTGCGATGTAATGCATATAGAGGAAAGTGATGTGCTCGGCAATCAGTCACCACTTGATTATATAGCTGCGATAAGAGATATTTATCTGCCGCTTAAGACCGGATGCAGTACGGCTATAATTCCCAAAGAGTACTTTATGGAGCCGAATGCATTGTTTGATTACATGAATGACAAGCAGGTAAGCAGTGTGGGCTGGAGCGTATCGGCATTTACCATTTTGTCTTCACTTGGAGCATTTGAGGAGGTAGGACTTAAGAGTCTTAGAAAAATATGTTTTTCCGGTTCGGTAATGCCGTGTAAGGTGCTTCGCAAATGGCAGGAAAATCTGCCGGAGGCACATTTTGTGAATCAGTATGGACCGACAGAGGCAACTGCTTCGTGCACATATTACAGTGTGGATCATCTTGTGGATGAGGATGAGGTGCTTCCGATAGGACAGTCTTATGATAACTACAGGGTATTTCTGATAGATGAAGCAGGAAAAGAACCGGCAGTCGGATATCAGGGCGAGATATGTGTCTGCGGACCGATCCTGGCTTTGGGATATTATAACGATCCGGAGAGAACGAATGCGGCATTTACACTAAATCCGCTGAACAAAGCATATCCTGAGCGGATGTACCGCACAGGCGATTACGGAAAACTCGATGAGAATGGAGTACTTCATTTCTGCGGAAGGATGGATCGTCAGATAAAGCATATGGGACACCGCGTGGAGCTTGATGAGGTGGAGCATGCCGCAAATGTGGTAGAGGGAGTCGCAGAGAGCTGCGTTATATATAATAAGCAAAAAGAGGTTTTACTGCTTTTCTACACAGGTGACTGTGATAAGAGAAGTCTGGCACTCGCGTTGAGGCAGGAGCTTCCGGGCTTTATGGTGCCAAGAAAGATAAAGAAGCTCGAGCAGATGCCGAAGCTTCCAAATGGAAAATATGATATGAAAAAACTGGAGGAAATGTAAAATGAGAGACACAATTTTAGAAATATTAGAGGAATTAAGACCTGACGTGGACTTTGAGAAAGAGACAAAGCTTATTGATGACAAAATTCTTGAGTCATTCGATATCGTATCGCTTGTATCAGAGCTGACAGACGAGTTTGATATCACTATCAGACCAAAGGATCTCGTGCCGGAGAACTTCAACTCTGTGGATGCAATCGAAAAGCTTGTAAAAGAACTGGTGGAGGAATAGAACATATGAAACAGACACCGTATTATGTATTTGATACGGACGAGTTTGCAAAGAGAGCAGCCATGATAAAGGCTGCTCTTGATTGTAAGAGTGTACGTAAGATACCACTTTGCTTCTCCATAAAAGCCAATCCATTCCTGCTGCACAGGCTCCCTGACGAACTCGACAGGGTAGAGGTGTGCAGTCCGGGCGAGCTTGAGATATGCATAGCACTTGGCATAAAGCCTGAATGTATCATATATTCAGGTGTTATGAAGGAAAAATGTGACATCAGAAGAGCTGTGGAATATGGAGCCGGGATACTGACGTGTGAAAGTGTCAGACATGCGAAGCTTATAAGCAAGGTGGTTGCTGATATTACAACTGAAACGGATTTAAAGAATGACATCGGTTCAGACAGTGTGATAAAAGATGATGTGAAAAAAGCTGATTTTAAGACTGCGAAAGTTATACTGCGACTGACAAGTGGCAATCAGTTTGGAATGTCACTTGATGATATTGAGTATATCATATCCCATCCGGATGAGTTTGATGGCATTTCCGTGATTGGACTCCATTACTATTCAGGAACACAGAAAACACTTAGAAAGATCAACAAGGATCTGGAAAAGATAGACTCTGCATTAACGACACTCAAAGAAAAATATGATTTTGAGCCTGAGCTTGTAGAATATGGTCCGGGATTGTGCGTAGAATATTTTGAGGATGGCTGGGAGACAAAGGAGCAGGCTGCGCTGGACGAGGCGGCAGAGGTACTCAGACAATTTGCCGGTAAATATCCGCTTGGCATAGAGATGGGGCGTTTTCTTGCGGCATCCTGTGGCAAATATTACACAAAAGTCATGGATCTGAAATCAACAGGAGATGCAAATTATGCTATTTTAGATGGAGGTATTCATCATCTTAATTATTATGGACAGAGGATGGCAATGCAGGTGCCACCGATCAGGATATACGCTGATGGATATGAACTATGCGAAAATAATGGGGAGAACTCTAAGATAAAGGGTGTGGCAGGTCCGGTAGGAAATGTTGAAAATATAGAAAAGACCGGAAATAACATGGATTATACTCTCTGCGGAAGTTTGTGTACGGTAGCAGATGTCCTTGTCAGAGAGGTAACACTTCCGAAGTTAGAACCTGGTGATATTCTTGAATTTGGTCATTGTGGAGCATATTCGGTAACAGAGGCTCCGGCACTGTTTCTGTCAAGGCAGATGCCAGTGATATATGCATATTCAAAGGATAATGGATATGAATGCCTTAGAGAGCATATACCTGCAGCAGGGATAAATCTAGCGAAGAGACAATAGATTTAAATGAATTGTATTTTAGCGTTTTATCAGCTATACTATGAATATTAGTATAGCTGGTTTTAGTATATAACAGATTACTTGGAGGATGGAATGAAGAAACTGCCTATAGGTATAGAAAATTTTTCTGATATACGCAGAAAAGATTTCTATTATGTTGATAAAACTAAAATGATAGAGACACTTCTGGAACGTGGTGGATTCGTTAATCTCTTTACCCGGCCGCGAAGGTTTGGAAAGTCTCTAAACATGAGTATGCTGAGAAGTTTTTTTCAAATAGGAGCAGACATTTCATTATTTGATGGTTTATATATTTCGTACAATAAAGAAATCTGTAGAAAATATATGGGACAATATCCGGTTATATCTATTTCGCTGAAAGGTGTTGAAGCATTGAACTTTGAAGATGCATTTGACATGCTTTGTGATGTAGTTTTTAATATTGCACTTGAAAATCAGTTTCTACTCGAAAGTGAAATGCTTACGGAAATTGAAAAGGCTGATTTTAAAAAGCTGCTGGATGATGATATGAGTCGGAAAACAGTGGTAAATGGCTTAAAGAAGCTGACAGTACTGTTGGAGAAACATTACCATAAGAAAGTTATCCTGCTGATAGATGAATATGATGTTCCACTTGCCAAGGCAAATGAGAATGGCTACTATGCTCAGATGGTAGATCTGATCAGAAACATGTTTGGAAATGTGTTAAAAACAAATGACAGTCTTGAGTTTGCTGTTTTGACAGGCTGTTTAAGAGTAGCAAAAGAAAGCATATTTACCGGTCTTAATAATTTTAATGTATTTTCAATCACGGATAATGATTTTGATGAATATTTCGGATTTACTGATCCGGAAGTAAGAGAATTACTGCATTATTATAAACAGGATGAGAAATATGATATTGTTAAAGCCTGGTACGATGGATATCGTTTTGGTGGAGAAGATGTGTATTGCCCTTGGGATGTGATAAATTATTGTAACAGTCATATATCGGATCCTGATCTGGAACCCAAGAATTATTGGATTAACACAAGTGGAAATGATGTTATAAAACACTTTATTGGCAGTATAGGGGAACAGCATAATGTTACCAAGAGCGAGTTGGAGAGACTGGTTAACGGAGAATCCGTACAAAAAGAAATTCATGAAGAGTTGACATATAGTGAAATGTATTCGTCTATAGAGAACCTATGGAGCGCGCTTTTTATGACAGGTTACTTGACATATCGTGGTAAGCCGGACGGCATGAGGTATGAGCTTGTAGTACCGAATCTTGAAATAAGAAATATTATTACGCAGCATATATTGTCGGTTTTCAAAGAAAAACTGTCTAATGAAGGGAAAAAAGTAAATGAATTTTGTAATGCATTGCTTGCCGGAAATGCGGAACTGGTGGAGAAAGTTTTTAATGAATTCATGGATTCGACAATAAGTATCAGGGATACTTTTGTGCGGAAAAATATTAAAGAAAATTTTTATCATGGAATATTACTTGGTATATTGGGTTATAAAGGCGGATGGTCAGTAAGATCAAATAGTGAGTCCGGAGATGGCTTCAGTGACATCATGATACAAATTGATGATAGTGATACAGGAATTGTAATTGAAGTAAAATATGCAGGTGATGGAAATATGGAAGCATGGGCCAAAGAAGCCATTAAGCAGATTGATAAAAATAGATATACTGCGCAATTACATCAGAATGATATAAATCATATTTTAAAATACGGTATAGCATGCTATAAAAAAACATGTAAGGTTATATTGGAAAAAGAAATTTGAATATTGCAATAAGATTATAGAAAATCGCTTAGACCATATTGATCTAAGCGATTTTCTGATAAATGCGGCATTTATGCCAGCTCTTTTTCGCACATATCAAGTACGGATGCGATTGTTGTATCCATATCATAATACTTGTATTCACCAAGACGACCACCGAATATTACATTTGGCTCCTTGTCAGCAAGCTCTTTGTACTTAGCGTAGAGCTGTCCGTTTTTCTCATCATTTACAGGATAGTATGGCTCATCTCCGGCTTTCCACTCAGATGAATACTCACGGCTGATAATAGTCTTTGGAATGTCATTGCCGTCCTCATCTTTACCGAACTCAAACCATTTGTGCTCTATGATCCTTGTCCATGGCGTCTCGCGGTCTGTATAGTTGACTGCGGCATTACCCTGGAAGTTTGGAATGTCAAGTGTCTCGTTTTCAAAACGGACTGAGCGATACTCAAGAGTTCCAAGCTTAAATCCAAAGTATGCATCAATAGGACCGGTGTATACAACTTTGTCAGCTAAAGCGTCAAGCTCTGCTTTGTGCTCTAAGTAATCGGTATTGAGCCTTACTTCGATACCATCGAGTAGATTTTCGACCATCTTTGTGTAACCACCGATCGGGATACCCTGATAGAGTGCATTAAAGTAGTTGTTGTCGAAAGTAAGTCTTACAGGAAGACGTTTGATGATGAATGCAGGAAGTTCTTTACAATCACGACCCCACTGCTTCTCGGTATAGCCCTTTACGAGCTTTTCATAAATATCACGGCCTACGAGTGAAATTGCCTGTTCCTCTAAGTTATGAGGTTCACCGGTGATCTCTTTCTTCTGCTCTTCAATTTTAGCAGCGGCTTCCTCAGGTGTCACAACACCCCACATCTTATTGAATGTGTACATATTGAAAGGCATTGAGTAGAGCTCGCCTT
>CAVABC010000087.1:0-13542 GCA_963586665.1 Acutalibacteraceae bacterium | reverse complement strand
GGTTATGATAGGCGCTATAGATGTATTAATTTTATCTTAAGAGTGTTATGTTTTCTTGAAATGTGGATATGATTTGCTATAATAAGAGAGATTATAAATTCTTTTTGGATGAAAAAAGGAGAAACCAATGAGTAATGAGAACAATGAAAAAATGAGAAAGAAGAGAAGAAAACCTTCAAAATGGATAATATTCGCAAGAGTGCTGCTTGTAATACAGGCTGTGGCCAGCGTAGTATTACTGGTGTTGCTGGGAATGACAAAGATGATACCGGCAAAGTTTATGATACCGACAATATTGGCCATGGTATTTGCAGAGTTTATAGTATTTGCACTTATATATATAGGCCAGAATAGAAAAAGACCTAAAAAATCACATTATTTCAAAAGAGTTTTAGGTACTTTTATATCAATAATTGTCATAATAGGAAGTTTATATGGCAGTTCTGTACTTAGGACTGTACTTGGCACTATTGATGATATGACAGACAAAAATGAGATGATGGAGGAAAAAGTAGCAGTATATGTGCTTGCTGATGATCCTGCGAAGTCGATTGAGGATGCAAAAGATTATAAATTCGCATATACAGAATCATATGGAGCTGATGATACGAAGGACGCGATAGCTGATATTAATGATAAGGTTGGTGGAACGATAGATACACAGACGTATCCATCTGCAATTGAAATGGTTGATGCTTTGTATAATGGTGATGTACAGGCATTTATATTGAATGAATCATATGAGTCGATTATTTCTGATACAGAGGGGTATGAAGATTTTACTACAAGAACAAGAGTGCTTTATGAATATACAAAGACATATGAAGTTCAAAAGACAGAGAAAAATGTTAAGGTTACAGAGAAACCGTTTGTAGTTTACATCAGTGGTTCCGATACAAGAAGCACAAAGCTTGCAAAGAGCCGTAGTGATGTAAATATACTTGCCATTGTAAACCCTAAGACAAGACAGGTACTACTCCTTAATACTCCTAGAGATTATTACGTAAATATATCTATTTCACCTGATTCGAAAGACAAGCTTACACACTGTGGATTGTATGGTGTAGATTGTTCTATGGATACACTGGCGAGTCTCTATGGACTTGACGAAGTAAACTATTATACACAGATCAACTTCACAGGATTTGAAAAGCTTATAGATGAGATCGGCGGAATCACCGTTGAGTCAGATGCATCATTTACATCGTCAGATTACCCTGATTACAAATATGTAAAGGGAGAAAATACGCTGAATGGTTCACAGGCGTTAGCATTTGTAAGAGAGAGATATCATCTGGCAGATGGAGATAATGCGCGTGGCCGACATCAGATGGCTGTTATCTCAGCTGTTATCGACAAGATGACAAGCAGTACAACTTTGCTGACAAATTACTCTGGAATAATGGATAGCCTTGAAGGCATGGTATCTATGGATTTTGAATCAGATGATATTTCAAGCCTTATCAATATGCAGCTTTCAGATGGAGGCAGCTGGAATATTAAATCATTTGCGGTGACAGGTGAAGGAGCCAGCAAGAAGACATATTCAATGCCGACACAGAATGCGTATGTATGTATACCGGATGAGAGTAGTGTTGATAGAGCAAAAGGACTTATTCAGAAAGTTATGAATGGAGAGACCATCACAGACGCTGATGTTCAGTAATTAAATTGTATGGATAGATTGAAGAACAAACATATAGATCTGTGGGAAACAGCATATCTTATAATATTTGCGGTCATACTTGTATTTACGATGTGGGGAACAACAATGTTCCCTGACATATGGCCGTCGCGCTTTGGCATGTTTACTTATGTGCTGATCATGGGATATGTAATAGCAAAAGGCATCAAAAAGTTTACTTATTCAAAGGCGGAGGTAATATTTGCTGTCATTATTGGAATATCTTTTTTGATATGTGCATTTAAAAATGATATGTATTCTTTTCTTTTTATGCTGGCCTTTCTTATAGTTGGAGCAAAGGATATATCAATAGATAAGATACTTAGTGTTTATCTTGTAATAGGAATTATCATGGTGGCAGCAGCATTTATCTGCAGTCATTATGGTATAATTGAAAATCTGCAATATTGGAAGAATGAACAGATGAGATTTGCCTTTGGAACAGTTTATCCTACTGATTTTGCGGCACATATATTTTATCTTGTCCTTGCTGCTGTTTGCCTGTTTAATAGGAAAGTATATATAATCGAACCTGTTATCATATGCATTGTGGCATATGTGGTGTATAAATGGACTATTGCATCTACAAGTTTTATATGTATGGCTGGCTTTGCTGTTTTTCTTATAGTATACTGTATAATTGCAAGAATAAAGGGACAAATAAAAGACAATTGGTTCTCGAAAATCCTAAGTATTGCTCCGGCAGGTTTTGCCGCATTATTTATTGGGATGACAGTTGCATACGATGCAAATGATCCCGGATGGATTTCAATAAATGACAAGCTGAGTGACAGACTGACAAATTCCAAATTGGGATTAGATACAAACGGATTTAATCTGTTTGGCAAATATATCGAGGAACGTGGCTGGGGAAAGAGTGTTATAGAAAAGGCTGATTATTTTTATTTGGATGATTCCTATATACGTATCATGCTGGAATATGGTATTATTGTTCTGGTCGTTGTATTAGCGATTTTTATTGTTGCATCAAGAAGGGCAGCAAAGGCCGGAAGGATAACAATGGTAGTGGCGATAGCGTTTATTACACTTCATTCATTTATGGAGCATCATCTTGTGGAAATCGCTTACAATCCATTTATTTTATGCGTGTTTGCAAATATGAGTTCAGACAGGAGAAAAACAGATGCGTGATTCTAAACAGACTTTAGTCAGGTATATTACTATTATTACAGATATACTTACAATGTTCATAGTATATCTGGTGGCTAACTATATAAAATTCGGTAATTTCAGGACCGGTATAAACAACCCGCAGGATTATTACCTGGGGTTGTTTACTACGTCTTTGGTCTTTTATATTGTTGTGTATTTTTTTACTTCTTCACGGGAGGACATGATATATCGTAACTGGCTGCAGGAGACATTTGATGTGGTCAAGATGGAAGTATATATCGTAGCCCTTACGATCGGATATTTATTTAGCACAAAGACAAGCTGGTATTATTCGAGAGTGCAGATGGCTATCTACTTTGGTGGAAGCGTGGTTTGTGTTATCATAACGAGACAGATTTTAAAACGTTTTATCTTAAAATCATATCATCGTTCGGGTTCAAATGAAAAAATTATGTTGGTTACGACCTATGATCAGGTGCCAGCTATTATGAAGAAGGTTAAGCAGACAAGAAATTGGTATTTCAGAATCTCTAATCTGGCAATTGTTGACAGAGATGTTGTAGGGGAAGAGATAGAAGGATTGGATGTTGTAGCAAATAAAGATAATTTGATTCGTGTTGCTTCAATGTCAGAAATAGATACAGTATTTTTTCATGTAGATGATGTTGTTGCTTTGGATTATAAAGATCTCATAAGCCAGATACGCTCAATGGGAAAAAATGTGCGTATCAGATTAAAAGAATACAGTTATGCTCATGGGGAGAGAGAGTTAGAATTTCTCGGTAATTTTGCGGTTGCAACATTCTCATCAAAGCACTATAGAATTAGATATATAGCTGTAAAGAGACTTTTTGATATAGCATGTGCGATAGCTGGGATGGCACTTTTTATACCAATGTATATAATCATGACAGTCGGGCTGCTTATAGAAGGAGATCCCGGAAATGTCATAGTACAGACATTACGCATTGGAAAAAATGGCCGCAGATTCTATATGTTGAGATTTAGAACATTGCGCAAGAAAGGACTTGAAGATCTTTCTGATGGCGAAAACCCGAAATATACGGTTATGGGTAGAATCGTGAAGCTTCTCGGATTTGAAAATCTGCCTAATGCATGGAATATTCTCTGGGGAAATATGTCTGTTGTAGGTGTAAATGCGCCGACACTGCCGGAGTTTTTGGATTATTCACACGAAGATAGAAACATAATGAGTATGAAACCGGGGATTATAGGATTGTGGCAGGTCCAGAAGAAGCATTACACAAAAGAACAGTCCAATGAGAATTATGTGGATAATTGGTCACTTTTTATGGATGCAGGAATCATTATCAGATCTTTAAAATTATTTTTCACTAAATAATGCGAGGTAATTATGAATTATTGGATAATTGCAACAATAGTAATCATTTTTGTTATATGGTATATTATTAAATGTTGGGCAAAAAGCTTTGAATCAGCAAATGACAGCCTGATCGAACAGGAAAAAGAGGCAATACTCGATATAATAGATCAGGAAAGACCTTTGGAGTATGCACATGTTTCAGGGATTGAAAAATTACAGAAAAAGAAATACGTATATCATTTCATAAAAAGAACTGTTGATATAGTTGGATCTCTTGTGGGAATAGTTCTGCTTTCACCAATATTTCTTATTTTGTCATTCCTGGTGAAATGGGAAGACGGAGGCAATATATTTTATGGCCATATCCGTGTAGGATATCATGGTAAAAAAATCAAAGTATATAAATTCAGAAGTATGAAGATGAATGTAAAGAATCTTGAAAAGCTTCTTACTCCTGAACAGTTGGAACAATATCGTACAGAATTCAAGATTGATAACGATCCGCGAATTACTAAGATAGGAAATGTTCTAAGAAAGCTGAGCCTTGATGAACTTCCACAGCTGTTTAATATATTAAAAGGTGACATATCAATAGTAGGTCCGAGACCAATTGTGGAAAAAGAAACACAGATATATGGAGATGACGTAGAAAAGCTGCTCAGTGTGAAGCCGGGACTGACAGGATACTGGCAGGCATATGCCAGAAATAATGCAACATATGAGAGCGGCGAGCGTCAGAAAATGGAAATGTACTATGTGGATAATAACAGCCTTTGGCTTGACATAAAGATATTATTCAAAACAGTTATTTCTGTATTAAAGAAAGAGGGAGCACAGTAACAATGGATATAAAGATAATAGTGGCAACTCATAAGAAGTACTGGATGCCATCGGATGATATATATTTACCGCTTCATGTTGGGAAAAAAGGAAAAGCAGATCTGGGATATCAGGGCGATGATACAGGAGATAATATATCAGAAAAAAATACAAATTATTGTGAGCTGACAGGATTATATTGGGCATGGAAGAATCTGAAAGCAGAGTATAAAGGACTGGCTCATTACAGACGTCACTTTATGGTAAAGGGCGCCAAAGGCACCAAAGAGGAAAAAGTGATGAACAGACAGCAGATCGAAGGTCTGCTTAAAAAAACAGATATAGTATTGCCGAATCCACGTAATTATTTTATTGAAACAAACTACAGTCAGTATGTGCATGCCCATCATGCACAGGATCTTGATATTATCAGACAGATTCTGGAAGAAAAGTATCCTGATTATGTAAAAGCATATGATGATACAATGAAGAGCACAATAGGACATAGATTTAATATGTTTATAATGAAATCTGATTTGTTTGACAGCTATTGCGAATGGATGTTTGATGTACTTTTCGAACTGGAAAAAAGACTTGATATATCCGATTACAGTGCATATGATGCCCGAGTATTCGGATTCGTAAGTGAGAGACTTCTTGATATATGGATTCAGACCAATAATCTGACATATATCAACACTCCTGTGGAGTTTATGGAGAAACAGAACTGGTTAGTAAAAGGAACTAATTTCCTGAAAAGAAAGATAGGAATACACTCATGAGACCATTGATAAGTGTGATTTTACCGATATATAATGTTGAAGAATTTCTGCCAAGGTGTATAGAATCTGTATGCAGGCAGACTTATGACAATATAGAGATAATTCTGGTAGATGACGGTTCACCGGATAATTGTCATAAGATATGTGAGGAATATGCGGCAAAAGATAACCGTATAAGAGTACTTCATAAGCCAAACGGTGGATTATCAGATGCGCGAAACAAAGGTGCCGCGCTGGCCAATGGCGAATATATCACATTCATAGATTCAGATGATTATGTTACAGACACATATGTAGAGTATCTGTATTCACTAATAGAGAAATATCATACACGTATGTCTCTTTGCACACATACAGTGGTATTTGAAAGCGGTAATAATATAATATATGGAAATGGCGGAGATGAGGAACTTTCATCAGAGATATGTCTGGAGAGAATGCTTTATGATGATGTAATCAATACATCGGCATGGGCAAAGCTTTATGAGACCGAAATGGTAAGAAAATTTCCATATCCGGTAGGGAAGCTATTTGAGGATATTGCTACAACATACAAATTTTTTATAGAGTGTGGCAGCGTTGCGTGTGGATATGAGAGCCAGTATTTTTATATGTTGAGAAGTTCATCAATAGTATATCAGAAGTTTAATATGAAAAAACTCGAACTGCTTGATATGACTGATGCTATGGCTGCAGACGTTATAAAGGAATATCCACAGCTTGAAACCGCTGTACGAAGAAGACAGCTTTATGCCAGATTCAGTACACTCAATCAATTTCAGAATACAAAGGGATACAAGAATGAAAAAAAAGAACTGATATCATATATCAGAAAGAATAAGGGATGCGTGATAGGAAACCCAAAGGCACCAAAGAGGGACAAGCTGGCTGTCATGGCACTTAGTTTTGGATATCCGGTATATAGGTTGTGTTGGAAACTGGCAGGAAAATAGGTGGCAGGAAAGAGTAATGAAACGAATATTGATCGGATATCTGATCGATGGTAAAAACAGTGGAATAGACAATTATATTCTTAATGTCATCGATCAGATTAATAATGATAATGTAAAGATAGATTGTCTTACCAATCATATAGATAGTGACTTGAAGAAAAGGCTGGATGCTATTGGAGTGGGACTCCTTGAAATTCCGACGCTCAAGCATCCATATAGTCATTATGGAACAACAAAAGATATCATCCGTGAAGGAAAATATGATATTGCATATTTTAATATATCAGAGGCTTTTAATAGTCTTGGTTTACTTGCAGCACATAAATGTGGAGTTAAAAAGATTGTGGTACACAGCCATAGTTCAGGTGTTAATTCACATTCAAAGGCTGTGAGATGGATCAGGACTTTTTGTCATAATGTAATGAAGCATCTTGTTGTAGGCAGATGTGCGACTGACTTCTATACATGTTCTTATGTCGCAGGAGAATGGATGTATCCTAAAAAAGTGCTTACAAGCAAACATTTTCATATTATGAATAATGCGGTAAAAGTTGATAAATTCAGATATGATGAAAATGCCAGGGCAAAAAAAAGAGCCGAGCTTGGAATCGAAGATCGTCTGGTAATAGGACAGATAGGGGCATTTTCGTATCAGAAAAACTCTGTGTTTGTAATAGATATAGCAGAGGCCCTGCACAAAAAGAACACCAGGGCGTTGGTTCTTATGATAGGAACCGGTAGCGATTTTGATACTATACAGAGTCTCGTGAGACAAAGAAAGCTGGAAGATGCGGTATGGTTGCTGGGCTCAAGAAAAGATGTAAACGAACTGGTGCAGGCGATGGATATATTCATGCTTCCATCGAGGTTTGAGGGACTGCCGATTGTGGCGGTTGAAGCCCAGGTCTCGGGTCTTAAAGCTATACTTAGTGATACCATATCAGGGGAGACTGCTTTATCAGACAGATGTATGTTCATGCCGATAACAGAAAGTCCGGATAAGTGGGCAGATAAGATATTGGAAAATATTAATTATGATAGAAAAACGTTGGATCTGTCAAATTGCACATACTGTTTTGACATAGACCGACAGAATGAAAAGATAAAAGAGATTTTTGAATAAAGAGATGGAACATGAAACATGAAACAGAAAAAAGAACAATCAGTTAAACTGAATATGATAATGAATGCGATTCTGACAATGTCATCATTCCTGTTTCCTCTTATCACATTTCCATATATATCACGAGTGATATTACCGGTGGGAACAGGAAAAATAACATTTGCCACATCGGTAGTGACATACTTTTCTATGTTTGCACAGCTGGGAATACCGACATATGGAGTAAAGGCATGTGCCAAGGTCAGGGATGACAAGGTGGAATTATCCAGAGTGACACATGAGATATTGTTCATAAACCTTATTACTTGTGTGATAGCTTATATTGCATTATTTATATCGATTCCATTCGTGCCAAAATTCCAGCAGGAAAAGGCTTTGCTTGTGATAATCAGCTCTACTATCCTGCTTACAGCGATAGGTGTAGAGTGGCTGTATAAGGCACTGGAACAATACACGTATATTACTATCAGATCGATAATATTCAAATTCATCGCATTGATAGCCATGTTTGTGCTTATACACAAGCAGAGCGACTATGTGATATATGGTGCGATAACCATCTTTGCATCGGTAGCGTCTAATCTGCTTAATTTTATCAACCTTAGGAAATTGATCATTTTAAAACCTGTCGGTGGTTATAATCTGAAAAGACATATGAAGATGATATTTATATTCTTTGCCATGTCTGTCGCCACTACGGTATATACGAATCTGGACAATGTCATGCTTGGCTTCATGAAGACAAATGAAGATGTGGGATATTATTCTGCAGCTGTAAAGATAAAAAATCTTACTGTAAGTGTGGTAACATCAGCAAGCACGGTCCTTTTGCCAAGAGCGTCATATTATGTAGACAATGGCAGGATGAAAGAGTTTCACAACATAGTCAAGAAAACAATGAACTGCATACTCCTCATGGCTATTCCCATGACAGTCTATTTTATATTGTATGCAAGAGAAGGTATACTTTTATTGTCAGGTGAGGCATTTACAGGGGCAATAATTCCAATGCAGATCATTATGCCAACACTTATATTTATGGGTATTACGAACGTGCTTGGTATACAGACTATGATACCGCTTGGTATGGAAAAACAGGTGCTTTACTCGGAGATAGCCGGGGCAGTGGTAGATTTGATAATAAATATCATACTCATACCGCGTATGGCATCATCCGGAGCGGCTATCGGTACGCTGGCGGCTGAGATAGTTGTATTTATATGGCAGTATGCGGCACTTAAAGAGACTGCAAAGAATATGTTTGCAGATGTCAGATGGCTGTTGCTTATATTAGCGGTGGGGCTTGGAAGTGCAGGATGTATATGGGTAAAATTGCTTAATCTTTCAAGCTTTATGGCACTTGCGGTTTCGGCGGTACTGTTCTTTGGCATATATGGAGTGGTATTGCTTACCGGTAAAGAGCAGCTTGTTACAGAAATATGGGGGCAGGTTTTTAACAAGATAAAAAGGAGCAAAAAATAAAATGAAAAAGTTAGAAATGCCTATGGAGAGATTGACTACCGTATTCAAATGGTTGTATCTTATCCACATCATGTTTGCCGGAAACAGTATCATATATGATACACCGGTTGAGAAGATCACATCAATATTGGTTCTTGGAATAGGAGCTGTAGTAGTAGTATGGAGATTCATCCATGCAAAGGATTATATAAAGTATCCGTTTATAAAGCTATATGCGATATTTGCTGCTGCATTTGCACTGACACTTCTTGTAAACTGGAAATATGGATGGACTGCTAATATGAAGATACTTATCTGGATGACATTCCAGTTTGTTGCATTATATGCATTTGATCTGAACAGAAGCAAGGAATCAGTGACAAAAGAGTTCCATATATCCTTATATATCATAATAGGATATATGTCATTGGCGAATCTGGTAAGTATAGGAATGCTGTTTGCTAATTATCTGCAGTACAGAATACTTGATAAGAATACAACATTCCTTATCGGAGTAGCATATTGGGGAAGACTGTACGGTGTGCACACAGATCCAAACTACGGTGCAGTTCTTTCGGTAGTAGCAGTAATGGCAGCGCTGTATATGTTCCTTAAAGCCGACAAAAGATGGCTCAAAGTGATTATGGGAGTGTCCATATTCATACAAATTGCGGCAATGGCATTTTCGGCATCAAGAACAGGAATGGTAACTATATCGGTATGCCTTGTTATATTCTTTTTCATATATGCCATGACAAAGGGCAAAAAGATAGTAAAATCAGTACTTATAGCTTTGGCAGCAGTGGTTATTGTACTTGCGGCTGAGAAAGGCATAACATTAGCTTATAATGGATATACACAGATAGTAGCGCAGTTCCATGCGGATGACCAGAAAGAAGACAAAGATCTCGTAAAGATAGGTCGTGACGAAGAGCTTTCGGGCGATGTCAGCAACAGACGTTTTGATTTGTGGGAAAACTCAGTACAGATATTTAAAAAGAGTCCGGTACTTGGAATCGGATTCGGAAATATCGTTTCATATTCGGAAGCTGAGCTTCCTGATTGTTACCTTCTTACAAATGGATTTGCCATATTCAATGCATTTCACAATATGATCATGGATCTTATTGCGAGTCAGGGTATTGTTGGTGTGATACTTTTCTTTGCAATAATCATATTGTCGCTCATATATGTGATAAAGAACTGGAAAAAGATACCGGAGGAAGATTGGCTGAAATGTATATTGCTGTTTAGCTGTTGCGTAGGATTCATGGTATCAAGTATGTTTGTATCACAGATATTGTATGTAAATAACCAGACAACAGTTGTATTCTGGACATTGTGGGGTTTCTTTATATATTATGTGACGAAGGCTGCACAAAAAGAAAATGTTGAAAAAGAGGATAAATAATGATCGGACCAAAGATCTCGGTTATAATACCTGTTTACAAAGTTGAAAATTATCTAGACAGATGTGTAAAAAGTATCCTTGATCAGACATATAAGAATCTGGAGATACTGCTGGTGGATGATGGGTCACCTGATAATTGCCCAAAGATGTGTGATCAATATGCTTCGATTGATAATCGTGTCAGAGTGATCCACAAACCAAATGGTGGTTTGTCAGATGCAAGAAATGCAGGGATAGATGCTGCTACAGGCGAATATATTACATTTGTAGATTCGGACGACTGGATATCGGAAAACTGTATAGAGGTATTGCTGCAGATACAGCAGAAAAACCATACACTTATATCGGTAATAGATACAGTTGAGTCGGACGGGACTAAAGAGAGCGAGCGAAGCTATAGCGCCGGATATGACAGTAAAGAGGTCTATACGGCGGAAGAGGCTATGCAGGTAATATTTTTACAGCGTGAATTCAATACCAGTGCATGGGCCAAGCTGTATCACATAAGTATATTTGATGGTATCAGATTCACAAAAGGAATATTCTATGAGGATCTTGATCTGATATACAGATTGATAGACAAAGCAGGTAAAATCAGCTTTTCACCGGCCGGAAAGTATTATTATTTTCAGAGAAATGACAGTATAGTACATGCTAAGTTCGATTCGAGACACTTCATTCTCGTGGATATATCAGCTGAGATAATGAAATTTGTGGATGAAAGATACCCGCAGATCCATGATGCGGCAGTGTGCAGATATGTATTTTCAAACATATTGCTGCTTAGCAGGATATTAAAGGACGATGAGTTTAGCTCTCAAAGAGCAGAGTTGTGTGATAATCTTCTTAAGATAAAAAAAGAGATATATCATAATGCTCAGATCAATACAAAGCAGAAAATCAAAGTATTTCTTATTTCGATACTTAGAAAGTTGAGGAGAATATGAGTAAAATATTAACAATCGTGATACCTTCATATAATGTTGAGGCATTTTTGGATAAGACTGTCAATTCATTTTTAGCAGAAGAGATAATGGATGATATTGAAATTCTGATAGTAAACGATGGTTCAAAGGACAAGACGAAAGAAATCGGAAAACGATTTGAAGAGAAATATCCACAATGTGTAAAGCTGGTGGATAAGGAGAATGGAGGACATGGTTCCACAATAAATAAGGGACTTTCCATTGCAACCGGCAAATATTTCAAGGTCGTGGACGGAGATGACTGGGTAGATACAGCGGCATTTGTTTCATATGTCAATAAACTTAAGAAAATAAACGTGGATATGGTGCTTACACCATTTAACGAAGTATATATCCCATCGATGAAAACTGTAAAGCGTGCGACAGCAAATGTGGAAACAGATCAGAAATATGTGCTTTCGGATGTACTTAATGATATAGGAGATTGCTATCAGATGCATAGCATAACTTTCAGGACAGCCATCATACGAGGCAAACTCAATATCACAGAGCATTGCTTTTATGTAGATCAGGAGTATATATTGCTGCCACTTAAGGATGTAGAGATGGTTATGTTTCTTGATGATACTATTTATCAGTATCGTCTGGGAGATGAGAATCAGAGTGTCAGTGTTACAAGCAAGCAGAAAAACCGTGCCATGCATAGAAAGGTCGTAATGCGTCTGCTTAAGACATTTGAGGATGAGAAAAGCGAACTTTCCGATCAAAAGAAAGCATTTCTGGAACAGAGGATCACAGGACTTGTATTTACCCAGCTGGATATATATTTTTCTATGGGTAATGTTTATGATGAGTTTGAAGATTTCTGGCATGAATTTGCAAGGGTTGCGCCTGAAATATATAGCATCATGCCGGGAGGCACAGTAAACATGCTCAAGCTCAATAAAAAGCTTGGATACAGGATCGCATCAAAACGTCTGCAGAAGAAGCTGGCTGCAAAATAGAAATATAGAATATATAATCTGATTGATGAGGATAGAAAAATGGGTTTACGTAATCTGGTAAAAGAGACATCATCGCTGTTTAAAATAATCCCATATAAGCTAATGTTTGGAGGTCGACTTACAGTCGGCCTTAAACAGCTTTGGGGCAAAAATACAAAGATAGTAGTGACAAAACGGGGAAGACTGATAATTGGTGATATGCTTGAGGCCCGTCGGATGGATTATATTAGTGCACAGGATGGTACTATGAAAATTGGTAACAATGTATTCATGAACCAGAATGTCAGTGTGACATGCATGGAATCTGTAGATATCGGAGACAGGTGTATCATAGCCAATAACGTGGTGATAGTAGACCATGACCATGATTTTGTTAAGGGTGGATTTGTATCAGCACCGGTGAAGCTTGAAAATGATGTGTGGATAGGTGCAAATGCCACAGTGCTAAAGGGAGTGACGATAGGCGAAGGTGCTATAGTGGCAGCAGGCAGTGTGGTAAATAAAGATGTGCCGGCACATACAATGGTGGCAGGTGCACCCGCAAGGGTGATTAAAGAGATAAAAAGAGCTGCTGAGTAGGGGAGAAAGTAATAATGTCTGAGAAAACAAGGGATAATGGTGGAAGAATAGTATATCTGGATATACTCAATATAATAGCGTGTATAGCAGTGGTCTGTATGCATGTAAACGGAACTGCTGTTAATACATTTGCAAGAAGCGGCAACTGGCTGTTCAGTTTATTTATAGATTGTGCCTGCTATTTTGCGGTACCTGTATTTTTTATGATAACGGGTGCTACGCTCATAGATTACAGGAAGAGATATGATACAAAAGTATTTGTGAAAAAACGCATAAACAGGACGATGGTGCCGTTCTTGTTCTGGAGTGTGGTGGCTATCC
>CAVABC010000086.1:0-13720 GCA_963586665.1 Acutalibacteraceae bacterium | reverse complement strand
GTATAATATATATGTTCAGATCGGAGGATATCCGGCAGTTGTAAGGGAATATTTAAGAAGTCATGATGTAACGAGCTGTTATGAAGTAATTGAGACTATCATATCAAGATTTACAGAAGAGTCGGCATCTTATTTTAATAATGATAAGTGCGCTATCGTTTTTGAAAATGTCTATAAGGCGGCACTGATGAGCATAGCGAAGGAAAAGAAAGGAACTGCATCAAAAGATATTCAGGAGATCACGGATTTTGTAAAAATTGATACAAAGGAGCATGTGAGCAGGTCAGAAGTCAATGATGTAATATCTTGGCTGAAATATTCAAAAATATTAGGTGGATGTGATCTGTATAATCAGGGAAATGTAAATGATCTTTTAAATGAACGTAGATTTTATTTTATGGATTGTGGAATTGCAAGTTATGTTGCAAGGACAACTCCGATAGATAATGGGACTGTAGCCGGAATTTTAGCTGAGAATTTTGTATACACAGAGATATATCGGTTGTATAAAAACATGGATTGAAGGGCAATAAACCATGCTGTTCTATTTAGCAATAGAAAATGACTTTCAAGAATCAAATTTTGGATTGACATATTTTTATATTACAGGTAATATAATATTAAAGACAGGCAACTTGAGTGTCTGCCAAGCGGCAAAGTAAGGTGTTGTGCCAGAGAGCAGTGCCTTATGAGCTTTATAAGGGTTTAACATTTACCACAATCTGGCTAGGGGGGGGAATCCTCGAAAGAAAATGTTAGAAGGGCTCTGCTTATGCAGAGCCTTTCTTAATCTAAAGAAGTAGTGGAGAACTGTAATGAGAACTGTTTTAGATTGTATAAATGCATTTATTCCGCTATTATCAACAGAGTATGAGCTTGTGCTGGGAAGAAAAGGTGTTGCAGTCACATTAAGAATTTTATTTGACAAAAAAGATTGTTTTCATCTTATGGGACTGCAATATCTTGTTGATAGACCTGAATTGAGCAGAGACAGAGGCAAAGTATTTGATGAAATAGCAGATGGAACAATTACAATTGAGAAAATAGAGTCATCTGATTTTTATAAAAAGATAGAGCAAAGAGTACATTTTTTGCCATTACTTGAACAAATGATAGATAGTAATGATACAGTATTTAAATACAATAAAAAGTCAAATATGTATTCAATGATTGAGGCTGATTATCTTATGGAAAATAAAATCGAAAGTAGAAATTTATTTTTATTTTTATCGAATGATGATGGCGATAAGTATTTCTGTCGTTCGTTTTTTCCAGAAGAAAAAATGGATTATTCAAAGAATCAGGCATCATGGACACTTCTTTATAAGAGAAAGACAGATTTAATAACAGGAACAGAGACAGTGCTTTACAATAGATTAAAAGAACTGTAAAAAACGAGGAGCTAAAGATGATAAAAATTATATCAGACAGTACATGTGATCTGTCACAGGAAGTTTTAGAAAGATACAATATAGACATCATTCCGCTTCATATTGTAAAAGGAGAAGAAGAGCTGGAGGACGGACCGCAGATAGACATTCACGCATTGTATGAGTGGGCTGATAAAAATAAGACTACACCAAAGACTTCAGCACCATCTATAGAAACAGCAATGAATGTAATGCGTCCATATATTGATGAAGGCAGGGAAATCATATGCTTTTCCATATCGAGTGAGATGTCGACATCAGGCAATGTCATCCGAATGGCGGCAGAGGAACTTGACGCAGAAGATAAAGTTACGGTGATAGATTCAAGAAATCTGTCAACAGGAATAGGTCTGCTTGTTGTTGAGGCGGCAATTATGGCAGCAGATGGAAAATCCCGTGAGGAGATAAAAAACAGGATTGATGAATTGATCCCGAAGGTAAGAGCAAGTTTTGTAGTGGATACACTTGTGTACCTTTACAGAGGTGGCAGATGCAATGCGGTTTCTGCGCTTATCGGAGGAGCATTGGCTCTTCATCCTATGATCGTTGTAAAGGATGGTAAAATGGATGCAAGCAGGAAATATAGAGGTAAGATCGGTAAAGTCATAAAGAATTATGCAAAAGATCTGGAAGAGGGCATGAAAAACGCAATACCGGATCGGGTATTTATCACACATTCGGAATGTGATGCTAAAATAGTTGATGAGGTGAGAAAATACATAGCTTCTCTTGGTATTTTTAAGGAAATCATAGAGACAAGAGCAGGTGGTGTAGTTTCTTCACATTGTGGACCGGGCACACTCGGAGTGTTATTTATTTCAAAATAAAGCAAGTTTAAACAAAAGAAGAGAGGAATACAACATGGAAACAAAAGTTAATGAGGCTGCTGAAAGAAAAATGTGTGGATATAACTGTGCGCAGGCTGTAGCGTGTACTTACTGCAATCTTGCCGGTCTTGATGAGGAGACTACAAAAGAACTGACACAGGGCTTTGCCGTAGGTATGGGCGGAAGCATGGAAGCTACATGCGGAGCGATAATCGGAGCTATAAATATACTTGGCGTGATCAATAAAAATCCACAGAAGACAATGCAAAGCTCAAAGAAAATAATAAATGCATTCAAAGAGCAGAATGGTACGGTGATTTGTAAGGAGTTAAAGGGTATTACAGACGGAGTAGTAAAAAGAGAGTGTATAGATTGTGTAAGGGATGCGGCTGCGCTGTTGGAAGAGGAGTTGAATTAAAGCGTGAGTTTAAGGAACTTCTGTCGGAATTTCCGACTAATGGTACTGAAAGAGGGTAAGAGATTGGAACAGGAGATGAAAAAATCTAAAGGAACATGCGAGGATATCAACACATACGATGATATCATAGCATCGGATGATGAGGTATTTAGTGTATCAGAATGTATTATGGAACAAAATAAAGCGACATATGTTGGATTATGCTTTAATGACCGAGCATAATTGTTATGCAGTATTATATTTCTATAGAAAAATCGAATTAAAAGCAATCAAAAAATCAATCGTAAAAAAATACGATTGATTTTCTGATTGCTTTTGCATATAATAAATACAATAAAATTGGAAAGGATACAGACAGTATGCGTGAAACAAGGACATTAGAATTCAAAGAAACAATTACAAATACATTTTTAAAAACGGTAAGTGCCTTTTCAAATTACGAGGGTGGAGTAATTTTATTTGGAATAGATGATGATGGTAAGGTTAAAGGAATGGCAGATGTGAAGCAGTCATGTCTCGATATTGAGAATAAGATTAACGATAGTATTTCACCACAACCGGATTATAAAATTGAAATACAAAGTGACAATACGATAAAACTTACTATAAAAAGTGGTATTCAAAAGCCATATTTATATAAATCAAAAGCATATAAAAGGAATGATACGGCAACTATAGAAGTGGATACATTGGAATTCTCGAGACTTGTTCTCGAAGGGAAAAATATAAGATTTGAGGAGCTTCCGTGCAAAGAGCAGAAGTTGACTTTTGAGATATTACATCAAAAGCTAAAAGAAAGTATTCAGATCGAGACGTTTAATAAGGATACACTTAAGACATTGAATTTGTATGATAACACAAATGGATACAATAATGCAGCGGGACTGCTGGCAGACAAAAATCACTTTCCGGGAATTGACATTGTGAAGTTTGGTGAAAATATCAGCATTATTCAAAAGAGAGCAACTTTTGATAACAGATCTATACTCGAAGTGTATGATAAGACTATAGAGATATTCAAAGATTACTATAGCTATGAAGTAATACAGCAGGCAGAACGTAAAAATATAGAAAAAATACCTGAGACAGCTTTCCGAGAAGCTATTGCCAATGCACTAATTCATAGAGTATGGGATGTAGAGTCTCAGATCAGGGTTTTGATGTTTGATGACAGGATAGAAATTATCTCTCCGGGGGGACTTCCTGCTGGAATAACAGAGGAAGAATATTTATCCGGTAAAATTTCTGTATTAAGAAATAGAAATCTGGCAAATGTATTTTACAGATTGGGGTTTGTAGAAATTTTTGGAACAGGGATCACAAGAATAAAGCAGATTTACGAGACAGGATTACAAAAACCTGACTTTGAAGTTTCTGAAAATACGATTAAAATTATGCTTCCTGTACTTGAAAAAAATATCAATTTAACGGAGGACGAAAGGGCTGTATATAAAATTTTGAGTAAGACAGTCTTGAAGCCTATCAGCGAGATTGCACCATATGTGTCTTTTGGAAAATCAAAGACAACACAGTTATTGAAAACCATGGGAGATAAAGGTGTTGTAGCAGTTGAGGGCAAAGGCAGGGGAACAAAATATAGAATAAAATAAACATGATTTTCAGTATATGATATTTTATAGTTTCAAATATAAGCAATCAAAAATCAATCGTAAAAAAATACGATTGATTTTTGATTGGAAATATTCATAATTGTATAGCATTTGATTATAAAACATAATGTACCCGCTGCTCATCAAAACGATCCTGCTGATCATGAACAGCTTCAGGATAACCGCATGGAATAATTGCAAAAGCGTCCAGATTTTCTGGTATATCAAGTACTTGTCGGACTGCCTCCATCCGGTCTTTAAGAGGGGCAATTCCAAGCCAGACAGCACCAAGGTTAAGAGCATCTGCCTCAAGCAGGAGATTTTCCACGGACGCACTCAGGTCTATCTGTGCATATTCAGGCATCTTGCAATTAACACGATAACAAGCTACAAATGCAAGCGGTGCAGATGCAGCACAGCCGGCATAAGGGCTTGTCTGTGACAATTTCTCAAGTGCAGCTTTGTCCTTAACTACATAGAATTCCCAAGGCTGCTGGTTTCCGGCAGAAGGTGCTGCCATTGCAGCCTGTAACAGCTTTTGGATCTTTTCATCCTCAACAGGTTTGTCTAAATATTTTCGTATACTTGTTCTGTGAAATATTTCGTTCATTGTATTAACCTCCAATTATTATTTAAAATTTTTAGTAAATAGGTATATTTCCTACGATTTCCTATATTTTAAAGGAGTCGTTCCCACTTCATTTTTGAATATCTGGGAAAAATGTCCGGCATCATTAAAACCAACCTGAGTTGCAATTTCTTCTATTGAGCTTCCAGAGGTTTTCAGAAGCAGCTTTGCCTGCTTGATTCGTATCTGCATCAGATAGTTTGCAGGTGTAAAACCTGTATAACGTTTGAAATTTTCAAAAAGCAGGGTTCTGGAGATACCAAATTCTTTAGCCAGTTTTTCAAACACAATATTTGTTGAAAAGTTCGCATGAATATAGTCCAGCACAGAGGTTATTACTTCTGTGCTGTTATTTTGTCCGACAGTGGAAGCATGCTCTGTTGATGCTAACAATTCAGATAAAAGCAGGTCAATAAGACAATTTATGCGGTATTCCTGATATGGATAAACTTTCTGCGTGGATTGTATGATCTGAAATTGCATCATTTCATAAGAAGGACAGGCTGTTTTGTCAAATTTGTAAATGCCTGTCTTTTCATAGCTATCGAAAAAATCTGCACATAAGCTGCCATTAATATGCAATACAGTGGATTTCCAGCCACATTTTTTGGCATAATAAATATGAGGCTTTCTGCAGGAGATGAAATAGCCTTCCCCCTCTTTAAGAGCGTATTTTTTCCCTTCATATTCCAAAACCCCTTCACCGGAAAGTGTATATCGCAATTCATAAGAATCTAAATCACTTCGATTAGTATAATATCCCTCTTTGGCATCAAAAATCATAAAAGCCTGCACATACATAAGACGATTTAAGGCATGCTGACAGGTCAGCAGATTAGGAAGAATGGAAATAGAACCTTCAAACCGATAATCACCAGTCAGCATCTGCGTTAATTCCTGCAAAAGAAAATCTGAGGCATATACAGCATACGAGTGCAGGAGCGGAAAAGTAGTTTCTTTATTTAATGAGCCGTCAATAGTTATGAGTGGCAGATTATTATAATTCATGGTTTGCTCCTTTTTAACTAATATGTACGATTATTAAGAAAATGCGAACTGTAATAACTGTTAGTAATCATAAAATTCTTATATGATAAGAATATCAAAGGAAAAGCAATTTGTAAATAGATAAGATAATTATTAAAAAATAGCTAAAAAATGGCCGTAATATGGTCTGTATGTCATTATAACTTAAAAAAATTGTATAACTGATTTAAAGGAGGAACGTGTATGCTTATATGGTTAATAGGGATCATAAGTATAGTTTTTGGTACATTAGAACAATTTCTGATAAATGAAAGCAGGATTATGGCGGGGGTTATCCTTGCCGCAGGAATAATTCTGTTCATTTGCACAAAAGTAAAAAATATACAGCTTCTTAAATGGCAGATGTATTCAGTTTTTGGAGTTGCAGGTATTCATATTATCGGACTGATCTCAGACAGATGGATAGTTTATTCCGGACTTGGAGTGATAACTACATTGCAGGGGCTTATACTTATAATCTGGTCTTTTGTAAAAATAAGACCGCAAAAGGCTATCAGGCTGATTGGCAGGATTGTAATTTCGGCAGCGGTCATTTTTATTGCTTTTCCTGTTATGGCGATCACGTTTTTTCCGAAAGCTACTTTTTCGGTATTTAAGTCGGTTATAAATGCATATGGAAATGAAACAACGGCAGAGTCATATGAAGATACACTCGAAAATGGAGCACACCTTGTTGCAAATATTCAGTATGATACGGTTTATCCGAATGGATTTTTAGATGTTTATTATACTGCTGTACCTAAGTCGGACAACCCACCGACACTTTTATTTATTCATGGTGGAGGCTATGCCAATGGTGATAAAAGCAGCGGTGATCCAAATGCCGGTGACGTAGATTACAGGGATTCACTGGCATATAGAGCACTATGCGAAGGCTATAATGTGGTGCAGTTTAATTATTGCCTGATGACAGAGCATATTTTTCCGGATGCGATCATCCAGCTTAATAGTGGATTGAAATATCTTAAGGATAATGCGGATAATTTAAACTTAAATATGGATGAGGTATTTCTGTCAGGTGGTTCTGCGGGTGGAAATCTGGCCGGTGTTATGGCAAATCTCCAGACAAATCCGGAGTATGCAGAGGAAATGGGGATTACACCTGCATTAAATCCGGAGGATATCAAGGGTGTGGTATTTATAAGCGCGTTACTTGATAATTCACAGTATGGTGTGACACATAATGTTGTCATTGACTATATGTTTTATTGGGCAGGACGTGTTTATCTGAACACAAATGAACTGGTTTATGATAAAGAGGCTTCAAGGCTTTCAAACGTAATTGACAATGTGACAGAAAATTATCCGCCATCACTGATATCGGATGGAAACAGCGGAAGTTTCTTTGATCAGGCATTTGTCATGAATGCAAGATTACTTGAGCTGGGAGTTGAGTCAAAACTGGTTTATTATCCGAAAACATTTGCAACATTAGCGCACGGATATGAAGATTTGGGATCGGATTATGCAAAAATTACGCAGGATCGAATGATTGAATTTATGGATGCGCATTGCGAATAAAGAAAAATTCTCCGTCTATATTGCATGGACGGAGAATTTTTTATCATATAGGAAATTATTCTGAGTGTGTGTCAGACGCACACTTTATTTTATTCACAAGGTAATTTATCATCATGTTCTTTAAAGTGGATTTTTTCAGTCCCGGCTTCAATAGCTGTTTCATAATACCAGCATTTATGGTTTATAAAATCTAAAGTTTCCTGTAATTCAGCCATTTGTGCTTCAACGATGCGTTTTCTTTCTAAAAACATTTCATAGCGTTCTTTTAATGAATCGTCACCCATTTGTACCCATTTTGAAAACTGTCGAATGTCCTTAATTGACATACCTGATTTTTTCAGACATTCGATCACATGCAGCATAGCAATATCTGCATCAGAGAAGATACGATAACCGGAATCCCTGCGTTCCATGAATGGGAGCAGTCCCTGTTTATCATAGTATCGTAATGTTGTTGGAGTAACATTCATAATTTCTGCAGCTTGTTTGATCGTATATGACATATAAAAACCTCCTGATATTAGCATTAAAAATTTTAAATTAACATATTGACCTTAATCTCAAGGTTAATGTTACAGTTATATTAAAGAAAAGTCAACAATACCATTTGAGTATTTTTACAGGAGGAATTACAAATGAGCGAATCTAAAGTAGTAGTTATCACAGGGGCATCCAGTGGAATCGGGGAAGCAACAGCGCGTCTTCTTGCAAAACAGGGAAATAAAGTGGTTCTTGGGGCAAGACGTGAAGAGAAGCTGAAAAAAATTGTATCAGAAATTAATGCAGATGGTGGGGTGGCTGTTTACCAGCTTGTAGATGTTACAAAGGTAAATGAGCAGGAAGCATTAGCAAAAAAAGCAGTGGAAACATATGGGAAAATTGATGTGTGGATAAATAATGCAGGTCTTATGCCGCTATCGTTGATGTCTGAAGATAAGGTGGAAGACTGGGATAAATGTGTGGATGTTAATCTGAAAGGTGTTCTTTATGGAATACATGCATGCCTTGGAATCATGCGTAAACAAAAGAGCGGACATATCATCAATACAGGTTCTCTTTCTTCACATCAGACAGGATTGACCTGTGGTGTTTATGCGGCTACAAAATTTGGAGTCCGGGCAATTAGTGAAACGCTTCGTGAGGAAGAAGCTGCTGCGGGATCAGGAATTCGTGTAACCATGATGGCACCGGGAATGATCGCAACAGAATTGCCACAATCATTGACAACACAGGAAGGACGTGATGGTATGCAGGCAGCATATGATGCACTTGCAATTCCGGCTGAGTCCGTGGCAGAGAGCATCGCATTTGCAATAAATATGCCGGAAAATACCGGAATTAATGAGATCATTATTCGTCCTACGGCTCAGCAGTTGTAAATTGCTTGAATACATGCACCTAGGAGTAATGATGTATATTTTATAGAAAATTAATTTGAGAAAGGAAAAGGAACAATGGGAAAGGATTATTCAAAAACAGCTCAAACTGTATTGGAATGTATTGGTGGAGAAAAAAATGTGGAGTCAGTCACGCATTGTATGACTCGTCTTCGATTCAGACTAAAAGATGAAACAATCGTAGATGATAAGAAAGTAAAAGAAGCTTCCGGGGTAACAGGAGTTGTAAAGCAGAATGGACAGTATCAGATCATTATTGGAAATGATGTTGGAAAATGTTATGCCGAGCTTCTGAAATTAGGAAGTTTTAAAGAAGAAGGCGAAAAGGTGGATAACAGGAAAAAAGAGAAAAAAAATCCATTTATGGCAGTAATTGATGTTATTTCCAGTTGCATGACTCCGATCATTCCTGCAATTATCGGTGGCGGTATTATAAAGGTGCTTTTGGTAGTGCTGGGATTTGTGTTTGACAGTGGTAGTCAGACTATGCAGCTTTTGTCAGTTGTTGGGGATGGCGCATTTTACTTCCTGCCGCTTTTAGTAGCGTATACAGCAGCTAAGAAATTTAATACAAATCCCTATCTGGTAATTGCAGTTGTAGGTGTTTTAATTCACCCGGATTTTATTAATCTGTTGAGTGAAGCGGAAAACGGTGTTCATTTTCTGGGACTTCCGGTAACGAATGCAAGTTATTCATCTTCAATTATACCTGCAATTCTGACGGCATGGGTAATGTCATATATAGAGAGGTTTGTTGATAAGATAACACCTGCTGTAACAAAAAACTTTTTGAAATCAACATTAATTATTTTGATTTCGGCACCAATTTCATTTATTGTATTAGCACCTTTGGGATATATGGTTGGAAATGGACTGGCATCTGTTGTTTATGCAATCCAGAGTCAGGCAAGAATTCCGGTTATGATAGTAATGTGTGCATTAACTCCTTTTATAGTAATGACAGGAATGCATTGGGCATTTACTCCAATGGCAGTTATTGCATTGGCAACACCGGCAGGAGATGCATTGGTTAATCCGATGATGCTTGCAAGTAATCTTGCGCAGGGAGCAGCTTGTGCAGCTGTAGCATTAAAATCCAGAAATAAAGAATTGAAGCAAACAGCGTCTGCAGCGAGTGTTTCAGCTATTTTTGCAGGTGTAACAGAGCCTGGAATTTATGGAGTTACGCTTCCGCTAAAAAAACCAATGATTGCAGCATGTATCGCGAGTGGTATTACAGGTGTTTTCGAGGGAATTGTTAATTTAACAGGACATGCATTTGCTGTTCCGTCACTGGTATCACTTCCGCAGTTTATCAGTGCGGATAAACCTAACAATTTTATGTATGCAGTAATTGCAGCAGCAATCAGTATTGTATGTTCGTTTGCACTGACTTGGATCATTGGATTTGATGATCCAAAAGAAGACGATGAAGAGCAGGAAGATATCACAATAGATTCAAATTCAAAATCTGCTTCTATTAACGAGGAACATAAAGAAATGGTAATTGCATCCCCTGTAAGCGGAAAAGCAGTAGCATTAGAAAAAGTAAATGATGCAACATTTGCTGAAAAGATATTGGGTGATGGAGTTGCTGTCATACCGGTAGATGGAAAGGTATATGCACCATTTGATGGAGAAATTGTTTCAGTAATGGATACAGGACATGCGGTAGCCCTGAGATCTGATCAGGGTGTGGAACTGTTGATCCATATGGGATTAGATACGGTAGAGCTTCACGGAGAACCATTTACGGTTCATGTAAAAGAAGGAAAAGTTGCAAAGGGAACTTTAATTCTTGAGGCTGATCTGGAACTGATCAGAAAGAGAGGATATGATACGATTACTCCGATTATTGTAGCAAATACAGTCGATTATAAAGCTGTGAATATGCTTTCAGGAGACGAAATAGAAGCATTAGAACCAATATTGGAAATAGTAAACGAATAAATGAGGAGGTACGACAAATGAACATGAGATTTCCGGAAGGATTTTTATGGGGCGGTGCAGTTGCGGCAAACCAATGTGAAGGTGCCTATAACGAAGATGGAAAAGGACTCAGTATTCAGGACATTATGCCGAATGGTATTAGCGGACCGATAACAAAAGAACCAACAGAAGATAATTTGAAACTGATTGGAAATGATTTTTATCATAGATATAAAGAAGATATAAAACTGATGGCTGAGATGGGATTTAAGGTATTCCGCACATCTATTGCATGGAGTAGAATTTTTCCAAATGGAGATGATGAGCAGCCAAACGAAAAAGGACTGCAATTTTATGATGATCTGTTTGATGAATGTCATAAGTATGGGATCGAGCCTCTTGTTACAATATCTCATTATGAGACACCGCTGCATCTGACGTTGAAATATAACGGATGGGTAAATCGCAAATTGATCACTTTTTATGAGCGATATGTGAGAGTTATCTTTGAAAGGTATAAAGAAAAAGTAAAATATTGGCTTACATTTAATGAAATTAATTCAGTACTTTCAACTCCTTTAATGAGCGGTGGAATTTATACGGAAAAAGAAAAATTGAGTAAGCAGGATCTTTATCAGGCAGTTCATCATGAACTGGTTGCCAGTGCATTGGCAACAAAGATTGCTCATGAAATGATGCCGGATGCAAAAGTAGGATGTATGGTGCTTAGCATGCCGGTGTATCCCCTTACAGCATCACCGGATGATGTAATTGCTGCAATGCAGGCAGAGCATATGAATGATCTTTTTGCTGATGTGCATGCTAGAGGCTATTATCCGGGATACATTAAGAGGTATTTTAAAGAAAATAACATAGAGCTTCAGATAGAAAAAGAAGATATGGAAATTATGAAAAATACCGTTGACTTTATTTCGTTTAGTTATTATATGAGCTTTTGTGAAACCGCTGATCCGACAAAAGAAAGAAACAGAGGAAACCTGATCATGGGAGTATCTAACCCGTACTTAAAAGCAAGTGAGTGGGGCTGGCAGATTGATCCGAAAGGATTACGTTACACACTGAATCGTTTTTATGACAGGTATCAAAAACCGCTTTTTATAGTAGAAAATGGTCTGGGAGCGGTGGACAAACTGGTTGAGTATCAAGATGGCACGAAGACTGTAGAAGATGATTATAGAATTCAATATATGAATGATCATTTGGTACAGGTAAGAGAGGCTATCGAAGACGGAGTGGAAGTCATGGGGTATACAGCATGGGGATGTATTGACCTGGTAAGCGCGGGAACAGCAGAGTTCAGAAAAAGATATGGCTTTGTATATGTTGACCGTAATGATGATGGCTCAGGATCATTAGAAAGATATAAGAAAAAATCATTTTACTGGTACAAAGATGTAATAGAGAGCAACGGAGAATGCCTGAAAACAGATTCTAATAAGTAAAGAAGGAAGAAAAGTATGTCAGAAAAATATACAGTTATTACCGGAGCAAGTTCCGGAATTGGTCGAGAGATGGCAAAAGTTTTTGCAAAAAAAGGAAAGAATTTGATTTTAGTAGCAAGAAGAAAAGAACGTCTTGAAGAATTAAAAAGTAAGATCTTATGTGAAAACAATAATATAGATATTGAAATTATCCAATGTGATCTTTCTGATATGGACGCAGTTTATGAACTGTATGAGAAACTTGGAAATTACAATTTGGAAATGCTGATTAATAATGCGGGTGTTGGATATAACGGAAAGATTATTGATCAGGATTTGAAGAAAATCTCCAATATGATAAAGCTGAATATAGAGGCACTGACAATTTTGTCTACATTATTTGCTAATGATTATAAAGATGTAGAGGGAACAACACTGGTCAATGTTACATCAACAGTTGGTTATGGTGTTACAAGTAGAGCACCTTCTTATAGTGCAACAAAATTTTATGTCAGTGCTTTTACAGAGGCACTGTATTGGGAATTAAAAGAATCAGGAGCTAAAATGAGAGTGAAGCTATTAGCTCCGGCTATGACATTTACTGAATTTCTTGCAAATGCGTTGGGTAAGAGCAGGGAAGAGGCAGAAAATGTAAATAGTATGGTGGCTGGAAACACAGGGAAAAAACAAGGAAATACAAGCGAGGAAATCGCAGAATTTCTCGGTGAACTATATGAAAGTGAAGAACTGCTGGGGTATGCTGATACGGTTGAATATTGTTTGCATATGACAGGACCGCATATTCCACATTCCTTTACGAAAACATACAATCCGAATTTACTTGATAAAAGTTTTAAATCCGATGACTAAAGATTTATTTGGAGGTGCAAATTTATGAAAAAATATACCATAATAGTAAATCTTCTATTGATTATGGGACTTGCACTTACTGGATGTGGCAAATCTGATACAACAGATCAGGATATTGAAATTGCTATATCAGAAGAAAATTCAGAAACAGAAAGTAAGGAGGGGGACATAGAGACAATAGCTGGACAGGAAAATAATTCGCAGGAAATATCGTCCACAGGGACACAGGTCGATATGAAGAATGTTGAACTTAGTACTGTACCGAATGGATATTATAGTAAAGCAACACAGCAAGGTACTTTAGAAATTTTTACATATGACACAAAAGATTATATTGGAAATGGCAAAACAATTCAAAGCAAAGCTACGGTTTATCTGCCTTATGGATACGATCAGAATGATACAGATACAAAATATAATATACTTTATCTTCAACATGGAGCTTATGGCAATGAAAGAACATGGATGTATGAGTATGGTGATGACTTCAAAAATATGATTGATAATATGATAGAGAGTGAAAGAATTCCACCTTTAATTATTGTAATGCCTTATCTTCCGTCTGGAAATGACTGGTATCATGATACAACTCCGATTTTTT